>NZ_LZKC01000087.1:0-10922 GCF_001672685.1 Mycobacterium sp. E2462 | reverse complement strand
GGTCGGCGTAGAAGGTGCCCTCCTGCAGATCGACAATCCGCACCTCTTCGACCGCAACATCACCGTCTCGGCGCGCCCCTCGGACTCGGTGGCCATCGCGCTGCGCGTCGGTGTTCCGATCTACGTCGAGGAGGCCGTGCTCGCCCAGGCCGGCCTGCTGATCCCCGACGAGAGCGACGAGGAGGGCGGCACCGCGGTCCGTGAGGACGAGGTGGAGAAGTTCAAGGAGTTCCTCGACAGCGTGTCGCCGGACGACTTCAAGGCGACCTGACCCTGGCGATGCGGCCGTTGTGCCGAACCTCGGGCAGGTAACCATTAGGCTGAAGGCAGACATCACGGATGCATCTCATCTGGCGCCCCGATGTCGACACGCTGACGGATAGCGCGCCCACTTGGCGCTGGGGCGGCCATACTTCAGTCACGACATCAGGCGCGGCGGCTATCGATAAGCGTAAGCTCTCTAGCACTCGGGCCTGAGCGAACGTGGCTGCGGTGCAGCCGGAGATGCAGCCAACGACCGAAGCACGATCGCGGAGAGGAACCACCGTGAGCGAGCAGCCACGCCAAGAGCAGCTGGAGCTAACCGAGCAGGGCAACAGCGCGGGCAGTGACCGCAGCGTCGCCGCGGTCAGCGAGCCCGTCCAGCCCGGATTGTTCCCCGACGACTCGGTCCCCGACGAGCTGGTCGGCTACCGCGGCCCCAGCGCCTGCCAGATCGCCGGCATCACCTACCGCCAGCTCGACTACTGGGCGCGCACCTCGCTGGTGGTGCCCTCGATCCGCGGCGCGGCCGGCTCGGGCAGCCAGCGGCTCTACTCGTTCAAGGACATCCTGGTCCTCAAGATCGTCAAGCGGCTCCTCGACACCGGCATCTCGCTGCACAACATCCGCGTGGCCGTCGACCACCTGCGCCAGCGCGGCGTCCAGGATCTGGCCAACATCACCCTGTTTTCCGACGGCACCACCGTGTACGAGTGCACCTCCGCCGAGGAGGTCGTCGACCTGCTGCAGGGCGGCCAGGGCGTGTTCGGGATCGCGGTGTCCGGCGCCATGCGCGAGCTGACCGGCGTCATCGCGGACTTCCCCGGCGAGCGCGCCGACGGCGGCGAATCCATCGCCGCGCCGGAGGACGAGCTGGCGTCGCGCCGCAAGGACCGCGCCCGCAAAATCGGCTGACCCGACGCGCCCGCACAGCGGACCGGGTCACGCCCCGAGGGGCCGAGTAAGCTGGACTGCGCATCGCTTTCGAGCGGGAGAGTTTCGTGGCCACCAGTCACGGACGCCGAAGGAGCAACACCTCTCCGTCAACCTCTCAGGCACCCGGACCGCGCGAATAACCGATGCCTCTGGAAAGCGGCGTGGGCCTTGCAACGGCCCAGCCCGCCGATGGGGAAAGGCGTTCTCGTTCCACGCGCCGAATCTCTCAGGCGCCCGGTGGTCGGGTGAAGACAGAGGGAGAGGGCCGATCGTCCTCTGCCTCAGCGCGCCGACCCCAGGAGTGTCCAGTGCCCGATCAAGCCACGTTCGCCGCCCGCCACATCGGCCCTGACGCCCAGGCCGTCGCGGCCATGCTTGGGGTCATCGGTGTCGACTCGTTAGACGCGCTGGCCGCCAAGGCGGTTCCCGCGGGCATCCTGGACCGGCTCACCGAGAGCGGCGCCGCGCCGGGTCTGGACGCCCTGCCGGCCCCCGTCAGCGAGGCCGAGGCCCTGGCCGAGTTGCGGGGCCTGGCCGACGCCAACACCGTGGCCGTGTCGATGATCGGGCAGGGGTACTACGACACGCTCACTCCGCCGGTATTGCTGCGCAACGTCTTGGAAAACCCCGCCTGGTACACCGCCTACACCCCGTACCAGCCGGAGATCAGCCAGGGCCGGCTGGAGGCGCTGCTGAACTTCCAGACCATGGTTGCCGACCTCACCGGCCTCGAAGTGGCGAACTCGTCGATGCTCGACGAGGGCACCGCCGCCGCCGAGGCCATGACGCTGATGCACCGGGCCGCGCGCGGCAAGGCCAACCGGCTGGCCGTCGACTCCGACGTCTTTCCCCAGACGGCCGCGATCCTGGCCACCCGGGCCGAGCCGCTGGGCATCGAAATCGTCACGGCCGACCTGCGCGACGGGCTGCCCGACGGGGACTTCTTCGGGGTCGTCGCGCAGCTGCCCGGCGCCAGCGGTCGCGTCACCGACTGGGCCGACCTGGTGGCGCAGGCCCATGACCGGGGCGCCCTGGTCGCACTCGGGGCCGACCTGCTGAGCCTGACCCTGCTCACCCCGCCGGGGGAGATCGGCGCCGACGCCGCGTTCGGCACCACCCAAAGATTCGGCGTGCCAATGGGATTCGGCGGCCCCCACGCCGGATACCTGGCGGTGCACGCCAACCACGCCCGCCAGCTGCCCGGCCGGCTGGTCGGGGTGTCGCTGGACGCCGACGGATCACCGGCCTACCGGTTGGCGCTGCAGACCCGCGAGCAGCACATCCGCCGCGACAAGGCCACCAGCAACATCTGTACCGCCCAGGTGCTGCTGGCCGTCATGGCCGCCATGTACGCCAGCTACCACGGCGCCGAGGGGCTCACCGCCATCGCGCGGCGCGTGCACGGGCACGCCGCGGCGATCGCCGCCGCGCTGGGCGAGGCGGTCGTGCACGACCGGTTCTTCGACACGGTGCTCGCGCGGGTGCCCGGGCGCGCCGACGAGATCGTCGCCGCGGCCAAGTCCCACGGCATCAACCTGTGGCGGGTCGACGGCGACCACGTGTCCGTGGCGTGCGACGAGGTGACCACCGACGCGCACGTCGCCGCGGTGCTCGAGGCCTTCGGCGCGCAACCCGCCGAGGCGGCCGGCGCGGACATCGCGACGCGCAGCTCGGAGTTCCTGACGCACCCCGCCTTCACCCAGTACCGCACCGAGACCGCGATGATGCGCTACCTGCGCACCCTGGCCGACAGGGATATCGCATTGGACCGCAGCATGATTCCGCTCGGCTCGTGCACCATGAAGCTGAACGCCGCCGCGGAGATGGAGCCCATCACCTGGCCGGAATTCGCCCGCCAGCATCCGTTCGCGCCGCCGGCCGACAGCGCGGGGCTGCGGCGCCTGATCGCCGACGTGGAGAACTGGCTGGTCGCCATCACCGGCTACGACGCCGTCTCGCTGCAACCCAACGCCGGCTCGCAGGGCGAGTACGCCGGCTTGCTGGCGATCCACGACTACCACGTCAGCCGCGGGGAGCCGCACCGCAACATCTGCCTCATCCCGTCCAGTGCGCACGGCACCAACGCGGCGTCGGCCGCGCTGGCCGGCATGCGGGTGGTCGTGGTGGCCTGCCACGACAACGGCGACGTCGACCTGGACGACTTGCGCGCCAAGGTCGATCAGCACCGCGAGCAGCTGTCGGCCCTGATGGTGACCTACCCGTCGACGCACGGCGTCTACGAGCACGACATCGCCGACATCTGCGCCACCGTGCACGACGCCGGCGGGCAGGTGTACGTCGATGGCGCGAACCTCAACGCGCTGGTCGGCCTGGCCCGGCCCGGCAAGTTCGGCGGCGACGTCAGCCACCTGAACCTGCACAAGACGTTCTGCATCCCGCACGGCGGCGGCGGTCCGGGGGTGGGGCCGGTCGCGGTGCGCGCACACCTGGCGCCGTTCCTGCCGGGGCACCCCTACGCCCCCGAACTTCCCCAGGGTCACCCGGTGTCCGCGGCGCCCTACGGGTCGGCCTCGATCCTGCCGATCAGCTGGGCCTACATCCGCATGATGGGGGCCGACGGCCTGCGCGCGGCGTCGCTGACGGCGATCGCCTCGGCCAACTACATCGCGCGACGTATCGACGAATACTTCCCGGTCCTCTACACCGGCGAGAACGGCATGGTCGCGCACGAATGCATCCTGGACCTGCGCGGCATCACCAAGGCGACCGGGGTGACGGTCGACGATGTGGCAAAGCGATTGGCCGACTTCGGGTTTCACGCGCCGACGATGAGCTTCCCGGTGGCCGGCACGCTGATGGTCGAGCCCACCGAGAGTGAGACGCTCAACGAGGTGGACGCCTTCTGCGAGGCCATGATCGCCATTCGCCGCGAGATCGACCGGGTCGGCTCGGGGGAGTGGCCGGTGGACGACAACCCGCTGCGCGGCGCGCCGCACACCGCCGAGAGCCTGCTGGTCACCGATTGGGACCACCCGTACACCCGCGAGGAGGCCGCCTACCCGCTGGGTAAGAGCTTCCGGCCCAAGGTGTGGCCGCCGGTGCGCCGCATCGACGGCGCCTACGGGGACCGCAACCTGGTGTGCTCCTGCCCGCCCGTGGAGGCTTACGCCTAAGCGGCCCAGCGTCAGCTCAGGAAGGCGTTGACCGCCGTCGCGAGCTCGGGGCCGGCCGACGTGGCCAGGTTCTGGTAGCTGCCGCCGCTGAGCTGGGCGACCGCCTCCCACGTCGCTCGGTCCGGATCGGCGCCGAAGTCGATGACGTTGACCGCGATCGGCTTGGCCGGGTCCGCGCTCTTGCGCACGAAGTCCTGCAAGCCTGGGCCGTCGAGGGACTGGTCGGTGTGCGGCCCGGCCGTGATGAGCAGGATCGAATTGGTCTGCCCGGCATGGTAATTGGCCTGGATGTCCTGGTAGATCATGCGCAGCGTGGTGAACGACACCGCACCGCCGCCCGACGAGTACTGCTTTTCCAGCGCCGCGATCAGCGCCGCCGAGCGGGGCTGGCCGTTGACCGGGTCGGCGAGCGGTCCGCTGGTCACCTCGGAGCGGCCCTCGTGGCCGTCGAACGTCCACAGGCCCAGGACGGAAGTGGGCGGCAGGGCCTTGATCTTGTCCTCCAGGGCGGCGATCACGTTGGCCAGCCGCGTCTTTCCGCCCTCCTGGCCGGGCATTGACTGGTCGAGCATGATGGTGGCGGCCAGCCCGCTGGACGGCGTGGCCATGGCCTCGGCGAGCGTGGCGCGCATCGGGTCGTCACCGATCGACAGCGTCGACGGCAGCGCCGGGAAGGTCGTCACCGGGCTGCTCGGCGGCTTGTCGCCGTTAACCCGGAACCCGGCCTTGGCCAGCTTGGCCAGCTGGTCCGGCTTGTGCAGGAAACGCGCGAACTCGCTGGCGGCCGCGGTCTGTTCCTGGGTGAGCCACTTGCCGGTCAGCAGCACGGTGGGGTAGTCGGCCACGGCCGCCGGGCCGGGCGGCAGCCAGAACCCCAACGCCGCTTTGGCATCCGGCAGCGACTGGGCGCGCTGGAACAGCTGTTGCTCGGTGGTGACCACGGCGTGCACGGGTGCCGTCGCGACGTCGCCCGGCTTGAGCAGCGTGTTCAGGGCTTCGTTGAGCGAGGCGTCGGCGAGTTTGGGCTGGGCGCCGAGCACGCCGCGCACCGCGCCGAGGCCCTGCGTCGCGGGCGCGCCGGGGGGCGCCGACGCCGCCGCGATGACCTCGCCGGCCAGGAAGGTCGCGTCGCCGTTGCCGGTCAGCGGCAGGGCCAACCGCAGCGAGCCCCACGCCGGCAGGTTCAGGGCCGCCAGCGAGTTCGGGTTGGTCTGCAGGCCCGGCAGCGCGCCCCAGTTCTGGTTGGCCAACGCCGGCTGCAGCTCGGGGCGCAGGGCCACCACCACGGGCGAGGTGACCAGCGAGTGGCTTTCGGTGATGGTCTTCTGGGCCGTGGCGCCGGCGAGGCGCGCCGCGGAGATCGAGCTGCCCGGAATCCACAGCGCCGGTTGGCCGCCCAGGTCCGCGGGCCACTTGCCGATGAACCCGTTGAGCACTGCGTCGGAGCCGGCGGCCTTGACGCCGACCACCATGCAGTGGTCGCCGACCGGGCCGGCCGAGGAGTTGAAGCTCTCCGCGAAGTGCTGCAGCGCATCGGCGATCGACGGGTCGGCGACCACCGGGACCGTCTGGTTGCCGCCGGCGCAGCGGGCGGCAACCTTGTGCGAACGCTGCGACAGCGCATCACCGAAGAAGCTCCACAGGATGATCGCCCCGACCACGACCACGACGGTGATCAGCGCGACGATGACGCCGATGCTGACCCCGCGCCGGCCGCCCTCGCTGCGGTGGCCGCCGCGCCACTCGCCGAGCCCGCGGTGCCCGCGGCGGAACAGAGAGGCCGGCGACGTCGACGGCTCCGCGTTCGCGGGGCCAGGCTGGCGGGGCGGGAACTCCGGGTAGTCGTCGGCGGCGCCGTCGAGGAAGTCGGCGTCGTCGTAACGGTCGTCGCGAGGCGAGAAGTCGTCGTAGTCGGCGTTCGCCGGGTGGTCAGCCGCGGAGTCGCCGGGGTAAAAGCCTTCGTCGCCGTCGAACTCGGCGTCGTCGTCGAGAGCGCTCTGGGCGTCGCCGTGGTCGAACGGCTCGTCGGCGGAGTCCTCAGGGTCGGGCGCACTGTGCCTACCCATAGCGGTGTCCGTCGCCTTTCCGTCGATCCATCGGCCGAAATACTGCCAGTTCGGCGCCGATCTTAACCAACGGCGGCGCCACCACCCGTTCGCACCCGGTTACGGCGCGAGCTCAATTGGATTGCGCCGAGCGCGCCTTGGCCTCGCGCCGGCGACGGTGCAGGATCGGCTCGGTGTAGCCGTTCGGCTGCTGCGTCCCGGTCAGGATCAGGTCCTGAGCGGCTAGGAACGCGATGCTGTCGTCGAAGTTGGGCGCCATCCGGCGGTACCGGCTGTCGCCGGCGTTCTGCTCGTCGACCAGCGGGGCCATCCGTTCCAGGCTGGCGCGCACGTCCTCCTCGGTGATCACGCCGTGGCGCAGCCAGTTCGCCAGCAATTGGCTCGAGATCCGCAGGGTGGCACGGTCTTCCATGAGCGCCACGTCATGGATGTCGGGGACCTTGGAGCAGCCGACGCCCTCGTCGATCCAGCGGACCACGTAGCCCAGGATCGACTGGCAGTTGTTGTCGACCTCCTCGCGGATCTCCTCGGGCGCCCAGGCCAGTTCCTTGGCCAGCGGGATGGTGAGCAGCTCGTCGATCGTGGTCCGCTTCTTGCCCGCCAGCTCCTCCTGCACGGCGGCCACGTCCACGTAGTGGTAATGCATGGCGTGCAGGGTGGCCGCCGTCGGCGAGGGGACCCACGCCGTGGTGGCGCCGGCCTTGGGCTGGCCGATCTTCTGCTCGACCATGTCGGCCATCAGCTCGGTCATGGCCCACATGCCCTTGCCGATCTGGGCCCTGCCCTTGAACCCGGCGGCCAGGCCGATGTCGACGTTGGCGTCCTCGTAGGCCTTGATCCACGCGGTGCTCTTCATCGCGCCCTTGCGGATCATCGGGCCGGCTTCCATGGAGGTGTGAATTTCGTCGCCCGTGCGGTCAAGGAATCCGGTGTTGATGAACACGACGCGGTCGGCCGCGGCCTTGATGCAGGCCTTCAGGTTGACGGTGGTGCGGCGCTCCTCGTCCATGATGCCGACCTTCAGCGTGCCCTGCGGCAGGCCCAGCACGTCCTCGACGCGGCTGAACAGCTCGCAGGTGTAGGCGACCTCGTCGGGGCCGTGCATCTTGGGCTTGACGATGTAAATGGACCCGGTGCGGCTGTTGGCCAGCGGGCCGTTCGCCTCGCCGGTCTTGAGGCCGTGAATGGCGGTCAGGCCGGTGAACAGCGCGTCGAGGATGCCCTCGAACACCTCTTTTTCCTCGTCGCCTTCGGTCCACACGATCGCGTCGTTGGTCATCAGGTGACCGACGTTGCGGACGAACAGCAGGCTGCGGCCGGGTAGGGTCAACTCGCCCTCGCCGTCCGGGGTGCGGTAGGTGCGGTCCTGGTTGAGCACGCGGGTGAAGGTCTTGCCGTCCTTGGCGACCTCTTCGGACAGGTCACCCTTGTTGAGCCCCAGCCAGTTGCGGTAACCGAGCACCTTGTCGTCGGCGTCGACGGCGGCCACCGAATCCTCGAAGTCCATGATCGTGGTGATGGCCGACTCGAGGACGACGTCCTTGATCCCGGCAGCGTCGGTCTTGCCGACCGGGGACTGCGGGTCGATCAGGATCTCGATGTGCAGGCCGTGGTTGGCCAGCAGCACCGACCACGACGGGGAGCCGAGCTCGCCCGTGTAGCCCGCGAACTTCTCGGGGCTGGCCAGGCCGACGGAGCCGTCGGCGGTCGCGACCTTGAGCTGGCCGTCCTCGACGCTCACGCCGGTCGCGTCGGACCACGACCCGGATTCCAGCGGGACGGCCTCGTCGAGGAACTTGCGCGCGTAGGCGATCACCTTGTCGCCGCGGACCTTGTTGTAGCTGGTGCCCTTCTCGGCGCCGTCGTCCTCGGGGATGACGTCCGTGCCGTACAGCGCGTCGTACAGCGAGCCCCACCGGGCGTTGGCGGCGTTGAGCGCGAAGCGGGCGTTGAGCACGGGCACCACCAGCTGGGGGCCGGCGGTGCTGGTGATCTCGTCGTCCACCCCGGAGGTGGTGATCGTGAAATCGGCGGGTTCGGGCAGCAGGTAACCGATTTCGGTGAGGAACTCGCGGTAGGCGTCGATGTCGAGGGGCTCGATGACGCGCTGGCGGTGCCACCTGTCGATCTGCGCCTGCAGCTCGTCGCGTCGGCGCAGCAGGTCCTGGTTCTTCGGCGTGAGGTCGGTGACGACCTTGTCGACGCCCGCCCAGAAGCTGTCCGGGTCGATGTCGGTGCCGGGCAACGCTTCGTTGTTCACGAAGTCGTAGAGCACTCGGGCAACCCGCAAGTTCCCTGCCGACACGCGATCAGTCATTTTTCTCCTCCGTCAAGTGCCGCACTGAGCCGGCAGCTGTCCAGCTCGGCGATGTGTTCAGCCTACCGAGCGCGGGCCGGTGGGCGTCAGCCGCCCGACCCGCAGGTAGAGGCCCTGCACGGCTGCACCGGCGGGCCCGGTGTCGGCGGGCGGCGACGCGGATCACGCGCGCCTGCAACCTCCGACGTGCCGGCGCGTTCTCGACCGGCAGCCGCGGAAGATTCTACGGGCTGCCCCACGCCCGGCCCGGCGCGCGGCCCCGCCCGGCAGGGTCACGCCTCGCGCATCGTCCCGACGAGGTCCTCCACCAGGTCTTCCATCGCCACCATGGCCACCACGACGCCGCCCTCGCTGGTCACCAGCGCCAGGTGGCTGTTGCTGCGCCGCATCCGCGACAGCGCGTCGGCGAGCGGCAAGGCGCGGGGCAACCGCGGCAGGGGCCGCACCATCGCCAGGTCGATCACCGTGTCCGGGTCGTCACCGAGGGTCAGCACGTCTTTGATGTGCAGGTAGCCGATGAAGTCCCCGTTGACGCTGGCCACCGGGAAGCGGGAGTAACCGGTCTGGACCAGCGCCCGCTCCAGCGCGCCGACCGTCGGCCCGGAGCCCGACCCCACGACCGGCACCGCGTGCACGTCGGCCAGCGGCACGGCGACGTCGGCGACGACGCGGTTGCGGATCTGCAGCGCCCGGGTCAGGCGCGTGCGCTCCTCGCGATCGAGCAGCCCCTCGGACGCCGACTCCGCGATCAGCTCGCTCAGCTCGACGGGCGAGACGGCGATCTCGAGCTCCTCTCTGGGTTCGACGCCCAGGGCGCGCACCACCACGTTGGCGCACCGGTTGTAGAACCCGATGAACGGCCGGGCGGCCCGGACGTAGGCCAGGTAGGCCGGGACCAGCAGCATGGCGGTGCGTTCCGGACCGGCCAGCGCGATGTTCTTCGGCACCATCTCGCCCAGCAGCACGTGCAGGGTGACCACGATCGCCAGCGCGATCGCGAAGGACACCGTGTGCAGCAACGCCGAGTGCAGGCCGCTGACGTCCAGGGCCGAGTCCAGCAGATTGGCGACGGCCGACTCGCCGATCCGCCCGAGCAGCAGCGACGCCGCCGTCACGCCGAGCTGGGCCCCGGCCAGCATGGCCGGCAGCTGCTCGCCGGCGCGAATCACCGTCACCGCGGCCGCCTTGCCCTGCTCGGCCAGCGCTTCGAGGCGGTCGCGCCGCGCCGAGATCAGGGAGAACTCCGCGCCGACGAAGAACGCGTTGACCGCGATCAGCGCGACCGCCAGCAGCACCCCCACCGGGTCGCTCATCGGACGCCCCCGACGGCCGGGGTGTCGCCGTGCCCGGTCAGCTCCGTCAACTCAAGCAGGTCGATCCGGCGGCCATCCATCCGGATGACGCTGGCCTGCCAGCGCAGCGACGTGTCCGGCAGGCCGTCCTCGGTCAGCGCGGGCAGCTTGACCGTCTCACCCGCCGCGGGGATGTGGCCGATCTCGCGCAGCACCAGCCCGCCGATGGTCTCGTAGGGCCCCTCCGGCGCCCGGAATCCGGTCGCGGTCGCCACCTCGTCGATGCGCAGCAGGCCGGACACCCGCCAGCCCGAGCCGGCGGCGACGACGTCGGGGGTGGCGTCGTCGTGCTCGTCGCGGACGTCGCCGACGATCTCCTCGATCAGGTCCTCGACGGTCACCATGCCGGCGGTGCCGCCGTACTCGTCGACGACCAGCGCGGTCTGCAGCGGGTTGGCGCGGATCTCGGCCATCACGGCGTCGCCGTCCAGCGTGGAGGGCACCACCGGAACGGGCTGCGCGACGGTGGTCAGCAGGGTGCGCGCCCGGTCGGCCCGGGGGATGGAGAACACCTGCTTGACGTGCACGATGCCGACGGTCTCGTCGAGGTCGCCGGCGACGATGGGGAAGCGGGAGTACCCGGACTCGGCGGCCACCGCGACGAGGTCGGCGACCGTGTCGTCGGTCTGTAGCGCCACGATCTTGGAGCGCGGGGTCATCAGTTCCTCGGCGCTCAGCGTCCCGAATTGCAGGGAGCGGCGCACCAGCGACGCGGTGGCGGCGTCCAGCGAGCCGCTGCGCGCCGACGACCGCACCAGCGACAGCAGCTCCTGCGGCGACCGGGCCGACCGCAACTCCTCGGCCGGTTCGATGCCCAGCCGGCGCACGATCCAGTTCGCCGCGCCGTTGGTCAGCC
>NZ_LZKC01000086.1:0-12653 GCF_001672685.1 Mycobacterium sp. E2462 | reverse complement strand
CGTAGTCGCCGACCCCGCCGGCCGTCAGGGCGCGGTGGTAGTCGGCGACCAGCTGCCCTTCCAGGGCGGCGCGCAGGGAATGGGCGCGGTGGCCACGATGAGCGCCGAGATCACCCTGGAGAGGCTGGGCCACCGCATGAGCGCCGAGGACCGGGAAACATTCTCGGCCGCAATGGGATTGGTGACGCCGTGGCTGTTGTCCGAATACGACCGGTTCGCCCTGCTGCACGGCGACTACCGCCTGGACAACCTGCTGTTCGACCCCCAGCGCACCCGGGTCAGCGTGGTCGACTGGCAGACGCTAGGCGTCGGCCTGCCGGCCAGGGACCTCGCCTACTTCACCGCCACCAGCCTCTCCAGGGTGATCTCGGCGCTCATCGTGGCCACCGCGCCCATTCCCTGCGCGCCGGCCTGGTCCGGACGGGCGAACGGGATGTCCGGGAAGTCGAGCCAGACGGGATCACACCAACTCGGCGCGTGCAGGCCCGCCAGCGCGGTCACCGCCAGCCGGGCTTCGACCTCGTCGCAGCCGGCGAGCTGATCGCCCTGCACCGCCGGGGCCTGGTCGGCCAGCAGCAGCGCGAACTCCATGGCATCAGCGGAGATTTCGGAGTAGAAGCAGCGCGGCGTCGGCACCGTGACCCGGTCGACCACGGCGGAGTAGAACGCGCACTCGCTGCGGTACCCGATCACCACCCGGTCGCGCACGGTGTCGTCCTGGGCGGGCAGCTTGATCACGAAGGTCGACGGCAGGTCCCCGGGGTCGCTCGCGTAGCGGGCGCTCACCCGGTAGGTGGCGCCGGTCTGGCCGGTGCCGATCGCGACCACCTCGACCTCGGCGACCTGCACGGTGGCGCCGCGGCTACTGAGCGCGGCCGACAACCACGCCGGCGTGACGTCGGCCGGATGACGCGGAATCGACACCACAGCACTCATCGGCAGCTCTCCTCGCAGTCGGCCCGACGCAACGCACAAACCGCTACAGGCATACCACACGCGCCCCGTGGGTCAGTCCGCGAGAATCCGCCACGCCGCGGCCTCGTGCTGCTGGCGCCGGAACTCGGCGAAACGCCCTCCGGCAGCGAGCAATTCGTCGATCGTCCCGTCCTCGGCCACCCGCCCGCCGTCGACGAACAGCACCCGGTCGGCGTGGCTGATGCTGGCCAACCGGTGCGCGACGATCACCTGGGTGCGGGCGTGCGGATCGGCCGTCAACGCGTCGACCACGGCGGCCTCGTTCTCGGTGTCCAGGGCGCTGGTCGCCTCGTCCACCAGCAGGATCGGCGCGGGCTTGAGCAGCGCGCGGGCGATGCTGACCCGCTGACGTTCCCCGCCGGACAGCGCCGACCCGGCCTCGCCGACGACGCTGTCGGCGCCGTCGGGCAGGCGGCCGACGAGCTCGTCGACCCGCGCGAGCGCCACGGCCCGCCCGAAGCGCTCGGCGTCGGCGCCGGGATCACCGGCCAGCACGTTGTCGCGGATCGTGCCGTGGAACAGATAGGGGTGCTGAAAGACGACGCTGCTGGCCGCGCGCCGGGCCTCGGCGCTCAGTGTCGCGGCGTCCACGCCGTCGATCAGGACGCGGCCACGCGTCGGCTCGTGCAGCCCGGCGATCAGCGCGAGGATCGTGCTCTTGCCCGACCCCGACGGGCCGACGATCGCCGTTGTGCTGCCCGGTTCGAGCGCGAAGCGCACCCCGTCGAGCACCGGGGCGCCGCCGTAGCAGAAGGCCACGTCGTCGAATTCGATGCGGGGCGCCGCGCCGGCGCCCGGCAGCGCGGCGGCTCCCGCGGTGAGCACGGGCGCGGTGAGCACCGACCGGATGCGCTCGAGTGTGGCGCGGGTGCTCTCCAGCGCCGGCGCCAACTCGCTGATGGTGGTGTAGGGCTCCAGGTAGCGCACGATGACGACGATCAGCGCGACGGCTTCGGGCACCGTCAGGGTCTTGTCGACGGTCAGCGCGGTGGTCGCCCCGGCCAGCAGGATCAGCGACAGCTGACTGGCCAGGCTGAACAGCAACTGCCCCGGCACCTGCCAAGACAGCAGCCGCATGGTCGCGCCGTGCTGCGCGGCCAACGCGTCACCGACCAGGCTGCGCGCCGGCTCGACGCGGCGGGCGGCGCGCAACGCCTGCTGCGTGCGGGCGAATTCGATGATGCGTTCGGTGAAAGCCGTATTGGCCTGCGCCGCCGCCTGATCCGCGCGCCGCGCCAACCGGGCGGAGGCCCACAGCGCGCCGAGCAGCAGCGGCACGCCGCCCAGCGCCGCCACCCCGAGTTGCCAGGAGATGGGCAGCAGGGCAACCGCGATGGCCGCGGGCAACAGCACGGCCGAGCTGAGCGGCGTCAGCAGGTTCACCACGAGCCCGACGAGTTCGGGCCCGGTGGCGGCGATCGCCTGCCGGGCGGTCGCGGTGTTCTCGGCGGTGAACCAGTCCAGCCGCACGTCGGGCAACCGGTCGGCCACGTCGTGCTGGCTGTGGTCGAGCACCGCGAACCCCAGGTCGAAACCGATGCGCGCGGTGCTGGTGTCCAGCACCCAGCCCAGCGCGGTCGCGGCGGTGAGCCAGCCGAGCCACACCAGCGCCCCGCGCGGCGCGTCGCTGAACAACGCCCCCACCAAGGGCACCAACAACACCGTGGCGACCGCCCGCACGACGACCGAGAGCAGGCCCAGCGCGGCGTAGCGGACGACCTTGGTGCGCCGGTCCGCCGGGACCAGGCCCAACCAGGTGCGGATCATCGGCCACCCCCCTGCGCCGTGCCGGCGGACACCGGGTCGCGGCGGCCGCCCTCCCACAGCCGCCGGTAGCGCCCGTCGGCGGCCAACAGCTCGTCGTGCGTGCCGCGCTCGGCGATCCGGCCGTGATCGAGCACCACGATCTGGTGTGCCTGCGTGATGGTGTGCAACCGGTGCGCGATCACCAGCACGGTGCGGTCCCTGGTCAACCGGTTGAGCGCCTGCTGGACCAGGTATTCCGATTCCGGGTCGGCGAAGGCCGTGGCCTCGTCGAGGATCAGGACCGGGGTGTCGGCCAGGATCGCCCGGGCGATGGTCAGCCGTTGCCGCTCGCCGCCGGACAGCCCGCTGCCGGCGCCCAGCACGGTGTCGTAGCCGTCCGGCAGCCGCAGGATGCGCTCGTGGATCTGCGCCTGGCGCGCCGCGTCGGTGATCTGCTCCGCGGAGGCCTCGGGCACCGCGAGCGCGATGTTTTCGGCGACGGTGCCGTGCACCAGCTGCGTCTCCTGCAACACGAAACCGACCCGCGCGTACAGCTCGTCGGCGGTCAACGACCGGACGTCTTGTCCCGCAACGCGTATCGCGCCCTGGTCGACGTCGTGCAACCGGGCCGCCAGCGCGGCCAGCGTCGACTTCCCGGAGCCCGACGGCCCCACCAGGGCGGTGACGGTGCCGGGCCGCAGGGTCAGCGACACGTCGTGGATCACCGGAACCCCGGGGCGATAGCCGAAGCTGACGTGGTCGAACTCCACCGTGGCCGTCGGCTCACCGCCGGTCCGTGCGCCCTCGCGCACGCCCAGCTCCGGCTCGTCGAGGGTGTTCTGCAGGCGCCGGGCGGCCAGCATGCCGGCGCTGATGCCGCCCACCCCGTAGGCGATGCCGAGCAGTCGCGCGCCGAAGGTGGTGCCCAGCAACAGGAACGGCAACACGTTCACCGGGTCCATCCGGTGGGTGACGACGAGCGAGGTGCCGGTGAGCGCGATCAGCCACAAAAAGGTCGACGGCCGGGTGACCAGGTCCATGAAGGTCTTCTTGCCCGCCAGCGGGCGTTGCCAGGCGACCAGGAAGCCGACGTACTCGTCCAGGCGGCGGCGGAAACTCGACGCGGCGGCGCCCCCGAACACGCGGATCACCGGCTGGCCCTCGAGGTAGGCGCCGGCCTCGCCGTTCATGCGCTCGGCCCAGCGCTGCGACTGCGGGATGCGCGGACCCGACTGAATCGTCAGCGACGACGTCAGCACCAGATAGACCAGGACCGGCAGAAACAGGACCAGGGCGACCCGCCAGTCGACGACGAACAGGTACACCAGCACGGCGACCGGCGCGACGATCGCGCCGACCGCGTCCGGGATGGCGTGGGTGACCAAATAGTGCAGCGACAACGTGTCGTCGGTCAGCAGCTGCTTGACCGAGCCCGACCCGCGGGCCGTGAACCAGCCCAACGGCAACCGGGACAGCTTGCCGAGCAGGCGCGAACGCAGATCGCGGGCGAACCGGGCGTCGACGACGTGCAGCCACAGCGTCAGGGCGGCGCCGAGCAGGGCACCCAACCCCAGCAGCGACACCGCCGCGACTCCCAGCTGCCACAGCCGGGCCGCCGGCGCGCCGGCTACCAGCAACCGGGCCAGCTCGACCAGCAACACGAACGGCGCCAGCTGCACCAGCGTGGTGACCGCCTGCAGCGCCCCGGAGAGGATGAGCGCCGACCGAAGCGGCGCGAGCAACCGGCCGGCACCCTGCGCGCGCCAGTTGCCGCGCGGCGTCGCGACGGCGGGCGCCGCAGCGGGCACCTGGTGGGCCGACTCGAGCTGCGCGGCAACGTCTTCCGCGGACACGGTGGGGGCCACACCGTCGGCCCCGCCCGGCTCGTCGCCGCGGCGGGTGCCCATCGCGCGTCCGGCGCTCCAATAGGCCTGGGCGTGCACCTCGGACTTGGGGAAGCCGAACTCGTCGCGCAGCCGGGCCCGCACGTGCTTGAGCACCGTTGCCTCCGGCGTCGCCCAGGCGTACCAGTCCGACCAGTCCCGGCTCTCGATCGCGGCGGCGAGCGACTTCTCGTCGCGGCGCGCGACCCAGTGCACGCGCAGGCGGGGGTGCTCGGCGATCGGGATCGACGGGTCGTTGGCGTCGTGTTGCTCGAGGTACATCTCGATCGGGACGTCGCCGGGTACCACCCCGATGATGCCGTTCATGCCCGGGATGGAGGCCGAGTCGCCGATCAGCAGGTAACCCGCGGGCTGCTGTTCGGGCGCGTCGAAGCGCGACGAACCCATCAGCGCCATCACCGCGATGGTGGCGCCGGGTTGCACGGCGCGGGCCCATTGCGACGCCGGGCCCGCCGGCTCGTGCAGCACGACGTCGACCGCGAACCGGCCGGCGGCGACGTCGGCCTCGGAAATTGTGTAGGCGCGCTGGAATTCGGTGGTCGATCCGTCCGGATCCGGAAACCAGAACCGCAGCCACGCCGCCGGCTCGGCGTCGACGTCCTCGAACAAGGTCGGCGAGCTCATCCGGATCCGCACGAGATGCGGTGCGATCCGGACGGTTTCGATCACCGTGGCGACGTGGTCGCGGGCGCCGAAGCTCCGCAGCATCACGCCGGAGAAACCCCGAGCCATCAGCGGTCCCTTCCCGCGGGCGCCAGGCCCGCGACGATGTCGTCGATCGGGCGCCCCGGCGGAATCTGCGCCACCAGGCCGCGGATCGATGCGACCAGCAGCAGTCGCAGAAATTCAGCGGCCGACACCTGCGACACGCCGATATGGGCGGCGCCCAGCTGCGGATCACCGGCGAGCCGGTCGGCGACGGCGTCGCGTTCCGCCGCGAACTCGCCGGCGTGGTCTCCCCCCGTCGCGCCGGCGTTGCTCTCCTCGCGGGCGGCCAGGCTGATCGCGACGCTGGCGACCGCGCTGCTCAGCAGGATGGCCGCGTCGGCACAGTAGCCGCGCCGGCTCAACGCGTCGACCTCGGCGGCCAGCAACCGTCGCCCGCCGTCGCCGCGCGGAAACAGGACTTGCAGATACGACGCGAGTCCCGGGTGCGCGGCGGTGAAATCCTGCAGCTGCGCGGCGAACGACACCAGGTGCTCCTCGACGGTCGCGTCGGGATCGTCGCGCAGGTCCAGCTCGCCGAGCAGGCTCTCGCCGACCAGCCGTTCGAGATCCCACCGGCCGTCGACGTGCCGGTACAACGCGGTCGTGGACACGCCGAGCCGCGCGGCCACCGCGCTGATGCTCAACCGCCGCATGCCCAGGTCGCGGCCGATGGCGAGGACGTCGTCCAGCGTGATCAGTGGGGGCCGTCCCCCTTGTCGCGGCGCGACTGTCTGCATCCGGTTCACTCCGACTCGGTAAGTTACCCCCATAAACTAAGGGTTGCCTAACCATAGGTCAACTCCGGTGGGCGGTCGGTAACCTGGACTCATGAGCGGTGACGCGCTGGGCCGGCCGGAGGCGCCGGTGCTGCTCTACGACGGCGTGTGTGGCGTCTGCAACTGGGCGGTGCGCACCATTCTGCGGTTCGACCGGCGCGGCACCCTGCGGTTCGCCGCCCTGCAAAGCGATTACGCGCAAAGTGTTTTCGGCCGGCACCCCGCGATCAAGGACGTCGACTCCGTGGTGTTCGTCGAGGCGCCCGGCGGCGCGGGCGAGCGGGTCTTCGTACGCTCCGCGGCCGCGATCCGCGTCGCGGATTACCTCGGCGGCCCGTGGAAGCTGTTCACGGCCGCCGGCGTGATCCCCGGCCCCCTGCGGGACCGGCTCTACGACGGCTTCGCCGGCATCCGCTACCGCATCTTCGGCAAATACGACACGTGCCCGTTGCCGTCGCCGGACGTGCGGGCCCGCTTCCTCGACGCCTAGTCGCCGGCGAGGTCCGCCTCGGACTCTTTGCGCTTGAGCTCGGCCAACTTGCGGTCGTCGATCGCGGCCTCGCGGTGGCGGGCCGCCGATTCGCGGTGAATCTCGTCGTGGGACGCGCCCTGGCGGATGGTCTGGTCCTGGACCCGCGCAACCCGATCGTGCTGGCGCGCCGACTCCTCGAAGCTGCGCGCGGCCGACAGGCCGGCGTGGGCGGCCCGCTCCCGCGCCTGCGCGGCCCGGCGCTCGGCGCGCGCGATCTCCTGGTCGGTGACCGCCGCCTCGCGCAGTGCGGGCGGCTCGTATTCGCTGGCCATGGCTGCTCCCTCGGGTCCGTGACTACACGTACCCGCCGCCGGGCGGTTGAAGCCTGTCGGCTCAGTGCGGCTGGTTGGCCATGAAGCAGCGCACCCGTTTGGCGGCGTCGTCGGGCTTGACGCCCATGCCGACCAGTCGCTGCACCACCTGGTCGGAGGACCAGCCGGAATCGAGGTCGACCGCGATCACGTGCACGCTGGGAAACCAGAATTCGGCGTTGACTCCCGGCGGCGGAGGCTTGGCATCCCCACCGACGCACGCGACGTAGCCCGGGACGCCGGTGTCGGCGTGCGCCGGCCAGGCCCCCAGTAGCGCGAGCGGCGCGGCGATCAGCGCGGCGCCGACGTGGGTGAACCGCATGGGGGAAAGATACCCGGCCGCGGCAGCGGCTGAGCCGGAAACGCCAGCATGCCCGCCGCGGCGGGCGCTGATCGGTGAGTGCGGGCGGAGGGACTCGAACCCTCACGCTCTTGCGAGCACCGGCACCTAAAGCCGGCGCGTATGCCAATTTCGCCACGCCCGCGGGCCTAGCGATCGTACCGCTCGGTTCGCCGGCGGCGCCCTGAACGGTACCGTCGAGGGGTGTCCACCCCGGCCGTGCAGAAGCATCGCCGCAGGCCCGCGTTGATCGCTCTGGTCGTCGTCGCGGCCTGCGGGTGCCTGGCGCTGGGCTGGTGGCAGTGGACCAGATTCCAGTCCACATCAGGCAGCTTCCAGAACCTCGGGTACGCGTTGCAGTGGCCGCTGTTCGCGGGGTTCTGCGTCTACGCCTACCGCAAATTCGTGCGCTACGAAGAGGCGCCGCCGGAGCCCCAACAGGCCGTCACGGAACTACCCGCGGGGCTGCTGCCCGAGCGGCCTACCCCGGCGCCGCCGCCGCCCGACGATCCCGCCCTGCGGGACTACAACGCCTACCTCGCCGAGCTCGCCCGACAAGACGCCGAAAAACAGAACAGGACCACCGCATGACCACACCGCAGACTCCCGGCGCGCCCGCGTCCGCCTTCCCCGTCGAGAAAATCCGCACCGCCCTATTGGGCTATCGGGTCATGGCGTGGACGACGGGGCTGTGGTTGATCGCGCTGTGCTACGAGATCGTCTCGCACCTGGCGTTCCACCACGAGATCCGGTGGATCGAGGTGGTGCACGGCTGGGTGTACTTCGTCTACGTGCTGACCGCGTTCAACCTGGCGATCAAGGTGCGCTGGCCGTTGCTCAAGACGGTCGGTGTGCTGCTGGCGGGGACGATTCCGTTGGTGGGCATCGTCGTCGAGCACTTCCAGACCCGCGACGTGAAGGCCCGCTTCGCGCTCTAGGGGCGCGCGCCGGCCAGGTCCCGCAGCGCCGGCAGCAGCAGCGCCAGCGCCCGGCCGCGGTGCGACGCGGCGTCCTTCTCGGCCGGGCTGAGCTCGGCGGCGGTGCGGCCCCCCGCGGCGTCGGGAAGGAAGACGGGGTCGTAGCCGAACCCGCCGTCGCCGCGCGGCGCTCGCGCGACGCTGCCGGTCCACTCGCCGCGCACCACCACCTCGCCGCGCTCGGACACCAGCGCGCAGGCGGACACGAAGGCCGCGCCGCGCCGCTCGTCGGGCACGTCGCGCAGCTGCCCCAACAGCAGTTCGGTGTTGGCGGCGTCGTCGCCATGGCGGCCCGACCACCGCGCCGACAGCACGCCCGGCATCCCGCCCAGCGCCGCCACCGCCAGCCCCGAATCGTCGGCCACACTGGGCAACCCCGTCGCGGCGAAGGCGTCGCGCGCCTTGGCCACCGCGTTGTCCTCGAACGTCGCCCCGGTCTCCGGCGCCTCGTCGAACGGCGGCACGTCGTCGAGCGACACCAGCGTCAGGCCCGTCAGCCCGGCGGCGTCGAGCACCCGGCGCAGCTCGGCCAGCTTCTTGGGGTTGCGGCTGGCGACGAGGAGCCGGGTCAGCTGCCGAACGCCTTCGGCTGCGCGCCACGCTCCGGCAGCTCACCGGGGTACGGCTGCGCGAGGGCCTCGCGCTGGGCGGCGAACAACGTGTCACACGACGCCAGCGCCACGTCGAGCAGCTTGTCCAGCGTCGAGCGCGGGAACGTGGCGCCCTCGCCGGTGCCCTGCACCTCCACCAGCGTTCCGGTGTCGGTGGCGACGACGTTCATGTCGACCTCGGCGCGGGAGTCCTCCTCGTACGGCAGGTCGACGCGGACCCTGCCGTCGACCACACCGACGCTGACCGCCGCGATCGCGCACGACAACGGCCGGGGGTCGGACAGCTTGTTGGCCGCCGACAGGTACGTCACCGCGTCGGCCAGCGCCACGAAGGCGCCGGTGATGGCCGCGGTGCGGGTGCCGCCGTCGGCCTGCAGGACGTCGCAGTCGACGGCGATGGTGTTCTCCCCGAGCGCCCGCAGGTCGATGCAGGCGCGCAGCGACCGGCCGATGAGGCGGCTGATCTCCTGGGTCCGCCCGGAGAGCCGGCCCTTGACCGATTCGCGGTCGGAGCGGGTGTGGGTGGCCGAGGGCAGCATCGCGTACTCGGCGGTCAGCCAGCCCAGGCCCGACCCCTTGCGCCAGCGCGGCACGCCCTCGGTGACGCTGGCCGTGCACAGGACCTTGGTGTGCCCGAACTCGATCAGCACCGACCCGGCCGGGTTTTGGGTGAAGCCTCGGGTGATGACGACCGGGCGCAACTCGTCGTCCAGGCGGCCGTCTTCGCGTCTCGTCACGACGCCAACACTAGCCCGCGGTCCGGGCGCGGCCCGCGGTGCGGGGCATCCCCGGTGGGGCCGCTCAAACCCTTTCGGAGCGGCGGATGTCGAACGTCTCGCCGCACACCACCGCGTGCACGGGACCGTCGAACTCGGCCTTGGCTTCGCTGATGACGTCCTCGCGCGACGTCCACGGCGGGATGTGGGTCAACAGCAGTTCGCGCACGCCGGCCCGCGCGGCGATGCGGCCCGCCTCGGTGCCGGACAGGTGCAGCGCGGGGGGCCGGTCGGGCGAGTGGGTCCAGGACGCCTCGCACAGGAAGACGTCGGCGTCGCGGGCCAGCTCGACCAGTTGATCGCAGATGCCGGTGTCGCCGCTGTAGACGAAGGAGGCCCCGTCGGGGTCGGTGATGCGCAGGCCGTAGGACTCGGTCGGGTGCGCCACGGTCCGCGGCAGCACCGTCAGCGCGCCGACCGTGACGGGTTCGCCGTCCACCCAATGGCGGACGTCGAAAATGTCTGAGCAGTCGTCGATTTCACCGCCATACGGCGACGACGCCGCGCCCAGGCGCGACCAGGTGTCGCCGGGTCCATAGAGCATCGCCTTGCCGTCGGGCCGCGTCGGGTGATAGCGACGCCAGACGAACAGGCCGGGCAGATCGAGGCAGTGGTCGGCGTGCAGGTGCGACAGCAGCACGTGCACGGACCCGGGATCGGCGTAGCGCTGCAGGGCGCCTAGCACGCCGCCGCCGAAGTCGATGACGAGGGGTGGCGTGTCCGGTGCGCGGAGCAGATATCCCGACGCAGGCGAATCCGGCCCCACCACGCTGCCCGAGCAGCCGAGCACGGTTATTCGCACGGACACTACTGTGCCATGCCCGATAGGGCGATGACGAAAACATCGCCGCATTGGTGTGATGAGAATCTCGGCATGTTCTTAGTCGATTCCTACGTGCTGAACGGGTTGGACGCCGGTGACCGCCGGACCGAGGAATCGGGCCGCCAATCGGGTGAACGCCTCGGGGTCACCGGTGGCTTCGAAGACCCGCGTCGCGGGCGTTGCGTCGTGCGGGCGCAGCAGGTCTCGTTCGGTGAGGACCCGCAGAACTTCCTTCGCGGTTTCCTCGGCGCTGGACACCAGCGTCACGTTGTCGCCCATGGCCAGCTGGATCAGCCCGGACAACAACGGGTAGTGGGTGCAGCCGAGCACCAGGGTGTCGACATGCGCCCGTTGCAGCGGCTCGAGGTACCCCTCGGCCAGCCCCAGCACCTGCCGGCCGCTGGTCACGCCGCGCTCGACGAAGTCGACGAAGCGCGGGCAGGCGACGGCGGTGATCTCGACGCCGCGGGCCGCGGCGAACGCGTCCTGGTAGGCGTGCGAGTCGATGGTGGCGCGGGTGCCGATGACGCCGATGCGCCCGGTGCGGGTGGTGGCGACGGCGCGGCGCACGGCCGGCAGGATCACCTCGACGACGGGCACGTCGTAACGCTCGCGGGCGTCGCGCAGGCAGGCCGCGGACGCGGTGTTGCAGGCGATCACCAACGCCTTGACGCCGCGGCCCACCAGGTCGTCGCCGATGGCCAGCGCGTGCCCGCGGACCTCGGAAATGCTCAGCGGGCCGTACGGCCCGTGCCCGGTGTCGCCGACGTAGACGATGTCCTCGTCGGGCAGTTGGTCGATGATGGCGCGGGCGACGGTCAGGCCCCCGACACCCGAGTCGAAGACGCCGATCGGCGCCAGCTGCGCGCTCACGTCGCGCCCCGCTTCGCGCTACCGCCCCGGCGGGCGGCCCGCGCTTTGCGTTCCGGCGCGGACAGCCAGTAGGCGGCGGCCACGCCGGCGATTGCCCCGCACAGGTGGCCCTGCCAGGACACTCCGCCGCAGCGGCCGAGCACCGGCATGGCCCCCAGCAGAACGCCGCCATAGGCGAACAACACGAGCACACCGACGATGACGTTGGAGGCGCGCCGGACGAAGACACCGAACACCAGCAGGAAGCTCAGCCAGCCGAAGATCAGCCCCGAGGCCCCGATGTGGTCGGTCGGCCCGCAGCTGCTGCCCACGTCGCCGATCAGCCAGGTGCCCAACCCGCCCAGCACCCACACGATCGCGGTGGCCCACACGAACCGCGACAGCCCGGCCAGCGTCATGAGGAATCCCAGGACCAACAGCGGGACGGTGTTGGCGATCAGGTGTTGCCAGCTGGCGTGCAGCACCGGGGCGAACACGATGCCCCACAGCCCGTCGGCCGTGAGCGGCCTGATGCCGTTGCCGTCCGGCGAGTGCCGGGTCAGCTGGTCGATCAGCTCGACCAGATAGAGCAGCGCCACGAAGGTGATGATGGTCGCACCGCCCACCATCCAGGCAGACCGCTGCCTCGCCTGAGGCTTGGTGCCGGTGCGTCCCCGCGACGTGTTCATGAGCGCCCGCGCTCCGTCAGCGCTGCGCTCGGCGTCGTCGCGACGCGGTCTCACCCATTAGCTGCCCTTTCAGAGCGTCCCCGGCATCGTCAAGGCTACCGGCGCTGTCGCCGGTGCCCCGTTCACCGGCCGAACGCGCCGGGCAGCAGGCCGCGGTAGGTGGGGATGCCGGCGATCGATTCGGCGGCGAGCACCCCGGCCAGCACCGCGTCCGCCAGGCAGTCGGCGGCGGCCGCCCCGACCGCGGCGACCAACGCGGTCTCCGGGGAGAAGGCGGCGGGCGCGTCCGCGGGCGGGGGCACCTCGACCGCCCCCGTCGCCAGCGCGAACACCGTGTCGCCGTCCACCGGGGTGTGGGCCGGCCGGATGGACCGGGCCAGGCCGTCGTGCGCGCTGACCGCGATGCGCCGGCACGCGGCCGGACTGAGCGCGGCGTCGGTGGCCACCACCGCGATGACGGTGTTGAGCGGGTCGGCCCGCTGCCCGGACTTCCCGGGCAGCGCCGCGAGCGCGTCGAGCTCCGCGGCCGGCGGCGGCCGCAGCCCGAACCGCGCGATCGCGTCCGCCATCCACGGCAACCCGGTGGCCCGGTCGACGACCTCGCCGGCGGCGTTCACCACCGCCAGCGCGCCG
>NZ_LZKC01000085.1:0-704 GCF_001672685.1 Mycobacterium sp. E2462 | reverse complement strand
ACTTCACCGTCGTCCTCGTGGGCGTCGCCACCACCAGCGTCGTGGCAGCTATCGTCGGCCCACCGATGATCCGACGGCTCATGGACCAGGCGGTCGTTCCGGGCCTGCACGGCAACCATCCGTACGAGCACGCGTTCCGCGAGGCGACAGCGCTGTCCGTCGGAACCGCGGTGGCCGTCTCCGCGCTCGCCACGCTGACTCTGAGCTGGTATTTGAGCCGGCGCGTCCACCGTTCAGCGACGGCTTTGTCCCGTGCCGCGTTCGCGATCGCCGACGGGCGCTATGACATTCGCGTCCCGCCGCCCCGATTGGGCAGAGAGTTTGACGATGTCGCCGCGGCATTCAACGCGATGGCGCGACAGCTCGGAGTCGCCGAGGACACCCGTCGCCAAATGCTGGCGGATCTGGCCCACGAGATCAGGACACCGGTAGCAGTGCTCGAGGCCTACATGGAGGCACTGGAAGACGGCGTACGGCACCTCGACACCGAGACGATCGACATCCTTCGCGACCAAACCCGCCGGCTGGCCCGGTTCAGCAGCGATGTCCGGGCGCTGTCGCCTCGCGGAACGCGTGCTCGTACGGATGGTTGCCGTGCAGGCCCGGAACGACCGCCTGGTCCATGAGCCGTCGGATCATCGGTGGGCCGACGATAGCTGCCACGACGCTGGTGGTGGCGACGCCCACGAGGACGACGGTGAAGT
>NZ_LZKC01000084.1:0-12840 GCF_001672685.1 Mycobacterium sp. E2462 | reverse complement strand
AACTCGAAGGCAACGTCGCCGTCGGTGAGGATCGCCAGATCGGCTTCGCCGAGTTCGGCGACCCGCACGGGCGGGCGATCTCCATGACCATGTCAGCAGCTTGGCATGTGACGGCGTGTTTACGAAAGGCTCACCGCGCGGGTCGGGCGGGCGGCGGCGGGTTAGCTGCGCATTGACACGGGCTGGCGCCGCGGAGTAGGCACAACGGGGCATCGTCGGGTCGCCGATCCCGCGCCGCGGCACATCAGGAGGGTCAGGTTGGTGGCAGGCTCCGACACCGATTCCGCGTTTCACGCGAAGCTGCGCGCGCTGGTCGGGCAGCACACCGGCGGCACCGGAAGGCCGACGGTGGCCCCGGATCCGGTGAACCAGCCGATGATTCGGCATTGGGCCCACGCGCTGGACGACATGAATCCCGTCTACCTGGAACCGGAGTTCGCCGAGGCGTCGCGGTTCGGCGGGATCGTGTCGCCGCCGGTGATGCTGCAGACCTGGACCATGCCGTCGCCCAAGCTCGACGGCATCAAGGAACGCGGCGGCGCCCCGATCGAGGTCGAGGGCAACCCGACGGCGTTCCTCGACGAGGCGGGCTACACCAGCACCGTGGCGACCAACTCGGAGTTCGAGATCGAGCGCTACCCCCGGCTGGGCGACGTGATCAGCGCGACGTCGGTGTTCGAAAGCGTCTCCGAGGAGAAAAAGACCGCGCTGGGCACGGGCTACTTCCTGACCTGGGTCCTGACCTATTCCGATCAGCACGGCGAGGTGCTGGGCCGGCAGCGGTTCCGGGTGCTGCGCTTCCGGCCGGCGAACTGATGGCGGCCCGACTGGCGCCGGCCGTCAGCCCGGACACCGAATTCTTCTGGAACGGGTTGCGCGACAACAAGCTTCTGATCCAACGTTGTGATAGTTGCGGGGCGCTGCGCAACCCGCCACGGCCGATGTGCCCACACTGCCGGTCCCTGGCCTGGACCGCGATCGAGTCGTCGGGGCGCGGCACCGTGTACAGCCACGTGGTCCCCCTGGAACCGAAATTCCCGTTCTTCGACTACCCCTACGTCGTGGTGCTGGTCGAGCTCGACGAGGGCGTCCGGCTGGTCTCGAACCTGTGCGGGGTCGACCCGGCCGCGGTCACGCCCGGGATGCCGGTGGAGGTCTTCTTCGAGCAATTCGACGACGATCTCGTGCTGCACCAGTTCCGGCCCGCGCCCGAAGGACGCCCATGACCGCCCGCACCACCCTGCGCTGGGCCGACATCGCGGTCGGCGACCAGATCACCCCGCTCGAAATACCGGTCACCACAACGCTGATCGTCGCCGGCGCGATCGCCACCCGCGACTTCATGCCGGTGCACCACGACCGCGACTACGCCAACCAGCAGGGCTCGCCCAACCTGTTCATGAACATCCTGACCACCAACGGCTACTGCGTGCGGTTCCTCACCGACTGGGCCGGGCCCGAGGCGATGGTCAAGAACCTGTCGATCCGGCTGGGCGTGCCGTGCTATCCCGACGACCCCCTGCGCTTCGCCGGTGCCGTCACCGGCAAGACGGCGGGATGCGGGGGCGAGAACTTCGTCGAGGTCGCCTTCGCCGGCGCCAACAGCCTCGGCAACCACGTGTCCGGCACCGCGGTCCTGAGCCTGCTCGACGCGGCAGGCCCCACAGCGTGAGCGCCCTGCCCGGCCACTGCGCCATCGCCGGCATCGGCCAGACCGAGTTCTCCAAGGAATCGGGGCGCAGCGAGCTGCAATTGGCTTGCGAGGCAGTCAGTTCCGCGCTCGACGACGCCGGCTTGTCCCCGTCCGACGTGGACGGCATGGTCACGTTCACCATGGATTCCAGCGACGAGATCGACGTCGCCCGCAACGTGGGCATCGGCGACCTGTCGTTCTTCTCCCGGGTGCCGCACGGCGGCGGGGCGGCGGCCGGTACCGTGCTGCACGCCGCGACGGCGATCGCCGCCGGCGTCGCCGACGTGGTGGTGTGCTGGCGCGCGTTCAACGAGCGGTCCGGTTTCCGGTTCGGCGGCAGCGGGCGCAGCATGGCCGAAACCCCGCTGTTCATGGCGCATTACGCGCCGTTCGGGTTGCTGACGCCGGCGGCGTGGGTGGCGCTGCACGCCCAGCGTTACATGTCGACCTACGGCGTCACCAACGCCGACTTTGGCAGGATCGCGGTCGTCGACCGCCACCACGCCGCCACCAACCCCGACGCCTGGTTCTATCGGCGGCCCATCACGCTCGACGACCACCAGCAATCCCGCTGGATCGTCGCGCCCGTGCTGCGGCTGCTCGACTGCTGCCAGGAAAGCGACGGCGGGGTCGCTCTCGTCGTCACCAGCGCCGAACGCGCCCGCGACCTGCGCCAGCCGCCGGCGGTCATCACCGCGGCCGCGCAGGGCGCCGCGCGCGAGGGCGAGATGATGACCAGCTACTACCGCGACGACATCACCGGGCTGCCGGAGATGGGCGTCGTCGCCCGACGGCTGTGGCGGGACTCCGGCCTCACCCCCGCCGACATCCAAACCGCCTTCATCTACGACCATTTCACGCCGTTCGTGTTCACCCAGCTCGAGGAGCTCGGGTTCTGCGGTCGCGGGGAGGCGAAGGACTTCGCGACCGTCGAGCGGCTGTCACTGGGCGGCGACTTGCCGATCAACACCAACGGCGGGCTGCTGGGCGAGGCCTACATCCACGGCATGAATGGCATCACCGAGGGGGTCCGCCAAATCCGCGGGACGTCGCACAACCAGGTGGACCACGTCGAGCACGTGCTGGTCACGTCGGGCACCGGCGTGCCCACGAGCGGGTTGATCCTGGCGCCGGCGGGGTGAGGTGGCGGCGCACCGCGTCCCGACGGCCCAGACCCGCGCGCTCACCGATGGGCCAGCGCGCGCAGAAAGAACGCGAGGTTGGCGGGCCGTTCGGCCAGCCGCCGCATGAAGTAGCCGTACCACTGCCCCCCGAAGGGGACGTAGACCCGCACGGCGTTGCCCGCTTCGGCCAGCCGGCGCTGCTCGTCGTCGCGGATGCCGTAGAGCATCTGGTACTCGAAGTCGGCTGTGCCACGGCCGAACTGCCCGGCCAGCCGCGGAACCGCCTCGACGATTTGCGGGTCGTGCGAGGCCACCATCGGATAGCCCGCGCCGCCCATCAGCACCCGCAGGCATGCCAGGTAGGACTCGGTGACCGCGGCCGCGTCCCGGTAGGCCACCGACGCCGGTTCGTCGTAGGCGCCCTTGCACAGCCGGACCCGCGCCCCGGTCCCGGCGAACTCCGCGCAATCGCCGAGGGTGCGCCGCAGGTAGGCCTGCAACACCACCCCGAGCCAGTCGAAGTCCCCGCGCAGTTCCCGCACGATGGACAGCGTGGTGTCGGTGGTCGTGTGGTCCTCGGCGTCCACGGTCACCCACACGCCCGCACGTTGCGCCGCCGCGCAGATCGCGAAGGCGTTGTCCCGCGCGATCTTTGCGCCGTCGCGGTCCAGCGCCCGCCCCAGCGCGGACAGCTTCACCGACACCTCCAGCGGGCGCACGCCGCCCGCCGGCTGCTCGTCGCTGCGCCCGAGGCGCTCGATCAGGTCGAGATAGACCCGCACCGCGGCGTCGGCGTCGCGGACGTCGGTGACGTCCTCGCCGAGGTAGTCGAGGGTGACTAGGCGACCCGAATCACGCAGCGCCGCAGCGGTTCCCAGCGCGGCGTCGACGGTCTCGCCCGGGACGAACCGGCGCACCACCCTGCGGGTGGCGGGTAGGCGCTCGGCGGCGCGGCGCAACCCCTCGCCGCGGCCGGCCGCCAAGATCACCGGGCGCAGGGTGCCGGCGAACACGCCGGCCATCAGTCGGCGTCCATGTGCGGGTAGCCGTGCCGGGTCGCGGGCACGAACGTCTCCTTGATGGTCCGGGCCGAGGTCCAGCGCATCAGGTTGAGCACCGACCCCGCCTTGTCGTTGGTCCCCGACCCGCGCGACCCGCCGAACGGCTGGCGCCCGACGACCGCGCCGGTCGGCTTGTCGTTGACGTAGAAGTTGCCGGCCGCGAACCGCAACCGCTCCTGGGCTTTCAGCACGGCCGCGCGGTCGTCGGCGATGACGGCACCGGTCAGCGCGTACCGGGAGCCGGTGTCGATGACTTCGAGGATGCGGTCGTAGTCGTCGTCGGGGTAGACGTGCACCGCCAGCAGCGGGCCGAAGTATTCGGTGGCGAACGCCTCGTCGGTCGGGTCGTCGGAGAGCAGCACGGTGGGGCGCACGAAATACCCGACGCTGTCGTCGTATTCGCCGCCCACCGCGACGGTCAGGTGGGCGGCGCCCTTGGCCCGTTCGATGGCGTCGACGTTCTTGGCGTACGCGCGCCGGTCGATCAGCGCGCCGCCGAAATTGCTCAGATCGGTGACGTCGCCGTAGCGCAGCGCCGCCGTCTGGTCCAGGAACTCGTCGCCCATGCGCCGCCACACCGACTCGGCGACGAAGGCGCGCGAGGCCGCCGAGCACTTCTGCCCCTGGTAGTCGAAGGCGCCGCGGATCAGGGCCGTGGCCAACACCTCCGGGCGCGCCGAGGCGTGGGCGAGCACGAAGTCCTTGCCGCCGGTCTCCCCGACGAGTCGCGGATAGCTCTGGTAGCGGTCGATGTTGGCGCCCACCCGTTGCCACAACTGGCCGAAGGCGGCCGTCGAACCGGTGAAGTGGATCCCCGCCAGCCGCGGATCGGTCAACGCCACGTCGGAGACCGCGAGGCCGTCACCGGTCACCAGGTTGATCACCCCGGGCGGCAACCCCGCGGCTTCGAGCAGTTGCATGGTGAGGTAGGCCGATAGCGTCTGGGTGATCGACGGCTTCCACACCACGGTGTTGCCCAGCAGCGCCGGCGCCGTCGGCAGGTTGCCCGCAATGGAGGTGAAGTTGAACGGGGTGATCGCGTACACGAACCCGTCCAGCGGCCGGTAGTCGCTGCGGTTCCACTCCCCCGGCCCGCTGATCGGCTGCTGCGCCAGCAGCTGGCGCGCGAACGCCACGTTGAAGCGCCAGAAGTCGATCTGTTCGCACGGCGAGTCGATCTCGGCCTGATAGGCCGACTTGGACTGGCCGAGCATGGTTGCGGCGGCGATCTTTTCGCGCCACGGCCCGGCCAGCAGGTCGGCGGCCCGCAGGAACACCGCGGCCCGCTCGTCGAAAGGCGTTGCGGCCCAACCATGTTTCGCCGACGTCGCGGCGTCGATGGCCGCTGCCGCGTCGGCGGCCACGGCGTTGGTCAGGGTGCCGAGCGTGGCGGCGTGGCGGTGTGGCTGCACGACGTCGACGCGCTCGCCGTCGCCCATCCGGTGTTTGCCGCCGATCACGTGGGGCAGGTCGAGGGGATTGTCGGCCAGGGCGGCGAGTTCGGCGCGCAGCCGGGCGCGTTCCGGCGAGTGCGGGGCGTAGTCGTGAACGGGCTCGTTGCCCGGCACGGGGACTTGGGTGATCGCGTCCATGGTGCCAGGGTCCTCGCGCCGGACGCGCAGGAATTTAGCCGATCGGACAAGACTGGCGCCTGCGAGTAGTACGATCGGACAGCATGGCCGGTGTCGGGCTGGGTCAGTTGCTGCTCGCGCTGGACGCGACGCTGGTCAGCCTGGTGGACGCGCCGCGCGGCCTGGACCTGTCGGTGCGCTCGACGGCGTTCATCGATTCCGACGACGTCCGGCTGGGTCTGGCGGCGGCGGCGAGCTCCGCCGACGTCTTCTTCCTGGTGGGCGTTGGCGACGCCGAGGGGTTGCGCTGGGTCGACGACCAGGCGCGGGACCGGGTGCCGGTGGCGGTGTTCGTCAAGGAACCGTCGGCGGCGTTGGTCAGCGCCGCCGTCGCGGCCGGGTCGGCCGTCGTCGCCGTCGACCCGAGGGCCCGCTGGGAGCGGCTGTACCACTTGGTCAACCACGTCCTGGAGCACCACCGCGACCGCGCCGACGCGGTGGACGACTCGGGCACCGACCTGTTCGGGTTGGCGCAATCGCTCGCCGAACGCATCCACGGCATGGTCAGCATCGAGAACGCCCGCTCCCACGTGCTGGCCTACTCGGCGTCCAACGACGAGGCCGACGAGCTGCGCCGGCTGTCCATCCTCGGCCGGGCCGGCCCGCCAGAGCACCTGGAGTGGATCGGCCAGTGGGGCATCTTCGACGCGCTGCGGGCGGGCAACGAGGTGGTGCGCGTCGCCGAGCGGCCCGAGTTGGGGCTGCGTCCCCGGCTGGCCGTCGGCATCTACCGGCCGGCGCCCGACGCCCGGCGACCCCCGGTGTTTGCCGGCACCATCTGGGTGCAGCAAGGTTCGACGCCGCTGGCCGACGACGCCGAGGAGATGCTGCGCGGCGCGGCCGTGTTGGCGGGGCGCATCCTGGCGCGGCTGGCGGCCCGCCCGTCGACGCAGGCGCGCCGCGTGCAGCAACTCCTCGGGCTCACCGACGCCGGCCCCGTGACGCCCGACGACGTCGCCGCCGCCGCGCGCGACCTGGGCCTGAGCGCCGACGGCCCCGCGGCGCTCGTCGGTTGGGACGCCACGGGCAGCACCCCCCGGCTGGCCCGGCTCGACGAGGTGATCGCGCTGAGCGCCAACGCGTTTCGCCACGACGCGCAGGTGGCCACGCGGGCGTCGCGGATCTACGTGCTGCTGCCGCAGACGCAGCCCCGCGCGGTCGCGTCGTGGGCGCGGGGGGCGGTCGGCGCGTTGCGCGCCGAGCTGGGCGTGCAGCTGCGGGCGGCCATCGCCGCGCCGATCGCCGGCCTGGGCGGGGTCGCCGCGGCCCGCGTGGAGATCGACCGCGTGCTGGACAGCGCTGAGCGCCATCCGGTTTCGATCGGGCCGGTGACGTCGTTGGCCGAGGCGCGCACCACCGTCCTGCTCGACGAAATCGTGACGCTCGTCGGCGGCGAGGACCGACTGCTCGACCCGCGGATCGCGCAGTTGCGCGCGCAGGAGCCGGTGCTGGCCGAGACGCTGCGCACCTACCTGGACAGCTTCGGCGACATCGGCGCGGCCGCGCGGTCGCTGCAGGTACACCCCAACACCGTGCGCTACCGGGTGCGCCGGATCGAGAGGCTGCTGGCGGTGTCGCTGGCCGATCCCGAGGTGCGACTGCTGTTTTCGCTCAGCCTGCGGGTCGCGCAGCAACGATAGCGACACCCCGTACCACCCCGGCGGCCGCGGGGCCGTTCCCCGGTAACGTGGCCCGCATGCGCCAACTCGTGCGGGAGGTCCACGCCTGCGCGGGCGAGACATTGCGGGCCCCGGCGCCTTGATCCCGTCCGCCGTGCTGGTCACCATCGTCGTGATGGCCCTCGCCGTCAGCCTGGAGCCGTTCCGCATCGGCATGACCGTGCTGATGCTCAACCGGCCCAGGCCGGCGCTGCAGTTACTGGCCTTCCTGTCCGGCGGCTTCGCGATGGGGACGACGGTCGGCCTGGCGGTGCTGTTCGTCTTTCGGCGCGTGTTGCCGGCAGCCACGTACTTCACGCTGCCCCGGGTGCAGGTCATGATCGGTGCGCTGGCGCTGCTGGCCGCGGCCGTGCTGGCGGGCCGCGCGAGCGTCCTGCGGCGATCGCGGCGCGATCGGACAGCGCCGGCCGGCGACGAGCGGGACGGCTCCGGGGGAGCGCCAGGACGGTTGGCCTCGTGGCGAACCCGGATCCGCAACGAGCGCTCGCTCTGGGTGGCGGCGGCGGCCGGGCTGGGCATCGCGCTGCCGTCGGTGGACTACCTGGCCGCCCTGGCCGCCATCCTGGCGTCGCGTGCCGCGGTCGTCAGCCAGGTCGGCGCGCTGGTGGTGTTCAACGTGGTCGCGTTCGCCTTCGTCGAGATCCCGCTGATCGCCTACGCCATCACGCCCGAGGCGACGCGCGCCACCATGACCGCGCTGCAGCGGTGGATACGGTCGCGGCGGGACACCGAGGTCGCGGGCCTGTTGGCCGCGGTCGGTGCTGTCCTGCTCGCGGTCGGCGCGATCAGCCTGTAGCGCTAGGGCTGCGATTCGGCGAGGAACCGCTCCACCACGTCGGGCCCGGTGGAATGCAGCGCGATGGACAGCTCCAGCAGCCTGTCCTTGGCCTTCTTGGGGAGCAACTCGATCGACTTGGTGGTGGCCGAGTCGTACTTCGCACCCGGAAATCGCTGCAATACAACGTCTTTCTGCTCTTCGGTGGTGTAGATCTCCAGCAGCTTCATGCCGGCGAAGGCCTCCCTGGCCGAATCGGCCATCCCCGCCTCCGCCAGCGCCTGCAGCCGCTCCTCGTTGATCCAGACATTGACCTTGATCGCGGCGTCGGTCGTGCTCATCGGTCGCGTCCCTCCAATTGCTCCAGGTAGAAGATGGGAAGCCGGTTCTGCAGATACTCCTCGTCGACGAACGGCGACCCCTGCCCGTACTGGGCGGCGCTCTGCATGACCACGTCGAAAACCTCGGGCCGCATCACCATGCGCGTCGGCTTCACCTCGTCGGTCAGGATGCTTCGGATCAAGCTGCCGCTGAAACTCTGGGCCGTCTCGTCGAAGCCGCACAGCGCCGAGCTTTCGATGCCGGAACACTCCGGGCTGAACCAGTTCTCGCGCAGGAAGACGGGCTTGAGACCGAGTTGGTCCCGGTGTTGCTGCAGCAGGTTCTGCGCGTCGTAGGGGCCGTAGAAATCGCCGACCCCGGCGTGGTCGCGCCCGAACATGTGATGCGTGCAGCCGAGATTCGTCCGCAGGATGGCGTGGAAGATGGCCTCCCGGGGGCCGGCATACCGCATGTCCCACAAGGTGAACGACACCATGTGCACGTCCTCGCGGAAGTACCCGCTGGTGCGCAGCGCGTCCTGGGTCAGCAGGATGGCCTCGTCGACGTAGTCGCCAATCCTTTTCTGCCCCATGATCGCGTTGACGAGCACGCCGGTCTTCAACGTGTCGACGGGCAAGTCCTCGTTGGCGGCGAACCAGGCCTGCTTCATCAGCGCCTCGTGACCCGTGTGCGGGACGTTGCGGGTCTGGTGAGCGACGACGTGCTGCCAGCCTTTGCGCTGCGCCGCCTCGCGGTGCTGGATCGGGGTCAGCCAGAAGCTCTTGAAGGGCTCGTTGAAGACCGGTTCGTTGATCAGCGTGATGTCCCCGCCGACGAACCGGTTCTCATATGCCAGCGTCTTCTTCACCCCGGGATGCCGCGGATCCGTTGTCCCATAAGTCTTTTCGGCGAGGCTGTGCAGGTCGTACTCGTAGATCTCGGCGACGTCGAAGATCGCGATCGGGGCGTCGAGGTAGTCGAGCACCACGCTGGCGCCCTCCGTGATGCCCAGCCGCTCGATGTCGTCGGCGGAGATGTCGAACACAATCGGAATGCTCCACAGCGTTCCGTCCGGGAGCTGCAGTTTGTCCAGCGTGCTGTCCACCTCGTGGCGGCCCATGAACCCGGTCAGCGGCGTGAAGAACCCGTAGGAGAGGCTGATGACCTCGTGCGCCGTCGCCTTCGATATCGGAACTCGCGGCAAGCCCTCGATCCGGCCGGCCGCGCCCTCGGTCGACACCCGCTGCACGATCGGCTTTCCGTTGTGTCCCGTATAGCTCATATGCTGACCTCGTTTCGACGATTCGCGTCTGACAGTGACGTTTTCGGCCGGCCCCGCGCTTCTGCAGGGCCCGCAGGGGTCCTAAACCTCGGCGCCGTCCCGGGCGGCGGCGACGGTCGGGATGATGCCGGTCTTCTCGAGGTGCGCAATCACTTCGTCGGCCAGCGTCTCGGCGTCCTTGAGGCCGCCCTCGAGCCGCAACTCCGGCTCCACGGGAGCTTCGTACGGGTCGTCGATGCCCGTGAATCCCTTGATCTGTCCGGCCCGCGCTTTCTTGTAAAGCCCTTTGGGGTCACGCTTTTCGCAGATCTCGATCGGCGTGTCGATGAAGATCTCCTGAAAGTCACCCTCGTCGAGGGTTTCGCGCACCGCGTCGCGGTCGCGCCGGTAGGGACTGATGAAGGCGGTCAGCGCGATGACGCCGGCCTCGCAGAACAGCTTCGAGACCGCGCCGATGCGCCGGATGTTCTCCTCGCGATCCTCCGCGGAGAAGCCCAGCCCGAACCGCCGGGCGAACTCGGCCCCGTGGCGCGGTTCGAGGGTGTCCGGGCCGGCGTTGAGCCCGTAGCGGACGTTGTCACCGTCGAGCAGGTAACTGCGCACCCCGCGCTCGTAGAGCTTCTGCTCGACCGTGTTGGCCACCGTGCTCTTGCCGCTCCCGCTGAGCCCGGTGAACCACAGGACGCAGCCGCGGTGCCCGTTCAGTTGTTCCCGGCTGCCGCGGCTGATGTGGTGCTCGTGCCAGGTGATGTTCGACATTGCTAGCTCCTCGTGGCCGTCGCGGGCAGGGCATCGGGTGGGGCGTGGGGGTGACGCGACCTACCGCGACCGCGCACCGAGGCGACGGCGCCGCGTCGCTGACAGTCAGCTAACTTTACGACAGATCCCCAGCCGCCAAGTCACGTCGCTGCACGCGGTAGCCGCCCGCCGCGTCGTCGCGCGTCGGCGGTTTCGCGGCCTCGGCACCGCCGCGCCGTGGGCACCCGCCGGCCCGGGCCGCCGATCCGCCGCGCCGCGGCGCTCAATCGCGCACGAAGGCCCAGCAACGGTCGCCGCGCGGGCACGTGCGGTCGGCACCCGCGGGGTTCGGCGACGCGGCGCTCGACACCGCCCCGCCGGCCCGGCACGACGGCCCGCGGGTGCCGCGACGGCGCCGACGCCAGAGTTACGATCGGGGCGAGTTCAACTGCCACCCGCGGGTGGGGGTCACTGCCCACCCGGCTGCGCGACCACGTCGGGCACCTGCTCCGCCAGGTACTCGGCGAGCCCACCGATCGTCGGGTAGTCGAAGACCGCGGTGGCGTTGATCGTGAACACCCCACCGAACTGGGCGTGCAACCGGTTGCGCAGCTCGACCGCCATCAACGAGTCCGTGCCCAGGTCCAAGAACCGGCTGGACGCGGCGGGCGGCGTGGCGAGCCGCAGGAAGTGCTGCACTTCGCGCTGCAGGTGCTCGGTGAGGAAAGCGGCGCGCTGCCCCTCGGGCACCTCGTGCAGTTGCTTGAGCAGCTCGCTGTCGACGACTTCGGCCGATTCGCTGGGCAGCACCAGATCCAGGATCGGCGGCCGCGAGCCGCCCATGACTTTCGCCGCCCGCGCCCAGTTCGCCTTGAGCACCGTCGCCTGCCCGGTGCCGTTGGCGACCACCTCGGCGAGCGCGCCGAGGGCGTCCGCGGCGTCCAGCGGGAGCAGCCCCTGGGCGCTGATGTTCGCGCTGGCCGCCTCCGACGCGGCCATACCGGCGCCACCCCAGGGACCGAAGTTGATGCAGGTGGCCGGCAGGCCGCGCGCTTTGCGGTCCGCGACCAGGCCATCGAGCAACGCGTTCGCCGTCGAGTAGTTCGCCTGCCCGGGCGGGCCGAGCAAGCTCGACACCGACGAGGACACGATGAAGAAGTCCAGCGCGTCGTCCCGGGTCAACCGGTCCAGGTGCAAAGCGCCGAAGGCCTTCGGCGCCAACGTGGTTCGGAACCGGTTGAGGTCCTGCTGCTTGAGCAACGCGTCGTCGAGAACCCCGGCCAGATGCGCGACACCGGCGAGCGGCGGCAGCTCGTCGCGGATGCGCTCCAGCAGCTGTTCAACGTCCGGCTCGCGGCCTACGTCGGCCGAGAACGTGTGGATCCGCGTCTTGTAGCGCTCGGTGATCTCCTCGATCGTCGCGCGCGCGTCCGCGTCCGGCTCCCGCCGGCTGGTCAACACGATGTCCCCCGCGCCGCGCTGCGCCAGGTAGGCCGCCGCGCTCAGGCCGATGGCGCCCAGGCCGCCGGTGATCAGGTAGGTCCGATCCGGTTGCGGCGCCAGCGCATTGGGCATCTGGCACACGATCTTTCCGATGTGGCGGGCCTGCTGCATGCGGCGGAACGCCGTCCTGGCCTCGGTCAGCGGGTAGACCTCGGCGGGCAGCGGCATCCACTCCCCCTTGGCCAGCCCTTCCGACACCTCGGTGAGCAGGTCGCGGATGCGTTCCGGTTCTTCGAACATCACCGTGTCCAGCGCGACGATCTCGTAGGCGATGTCGGGCCGGGCTTCGGCCATCTGCTCGCGGGTCCAGATGTCGCGTTTGGCGATCTCGGCGAATCGGCCGTTGCGCGCGGTGGCCCGCACCGTCGCCTCGATGAACCCTTCACCGGTCAGGCTGTTGAGCACCACGTCCACGCCGGCGCCGTCGGTGTCCCGCAGGATCTGGTCGGCGAAATCGGTGCTGCGCGAATCGTAGACGTGCTCCACGCCGAGGTTGCGCAGCGTCGCACGCTTGAAGGTGCTGGCCGTCGCGAAGACGTGAGCGCCGTGCTGCTGCGCCATCTGGATCGCCGCCAATCCGACACCGCCGCTGGCGGCGTGGATCAGCACCTTGTCGCCGGGGTTCAGCTTCGCCCAGTCGAACGAGAGCCGCACCGTGAGCGCCGCCGCCGGAATGGTGGCCGCCTCCACCGCGCTGACCCCGTCCGGGATCGGCGCCACGAATTGGGCGGGCACGTTGAACCGGCTGGCGAACGCGCCCTGCATGGAGCCGTAGACCCGCTGGCCGACCTCCAGTCCGGTCACGCCCTCGCCGAGTTGGGTGACGGTGCCGGCGAAGTCACCACCGACCGGGCCCGGGTCCCCGGGGTAGAGGCCCAACACGTTGAGCACGTCGCGGAAGTTCAGGCCGGCGGCCTCGACCCGCACCTGGACGTAGCCCTCGTCCGGCGGCAGGACGTCCTTCTCGGTCAGACGCAGGTTGTCGATCGCACCGCGTTCGGTGGGCAACAGGGCGTAGTCGTCGGCGCGCGGC
>NZ_LZKC01000083.1:0-32020 GCF_001672685.1 Mycobacterium sp. E2462 | reverse complement strand
CGATGCCGGGCAGCGTCATGTCGACGATCAGGCAGGAAATCCCCTTGTGCTTCGGCGCCTCGGGATCGGTACGCACGTAGAGCTGGCACCAGTCGGCCCGGTGTCCTAATGACGTCCAGATCTTTTGGCCGTTGACGACGAACTCCGCACCACGGCGTACCGCCCGGGTGCGCAGCGCGGCGAGGTCGGATCCGGCCTCCGGTTCTGACATGCCCTGACACCAGATGTCGTCGGCGCGCATCATGCGGGGCAACAGCGTGCGTTTCTGATCGTGCGTGCCGTACTGCATGATCGCGGGAGCGATATTGTTCAGCCCAATGATGTTGAGCGCAACCGGGACTCGAGCGCGCGTGGTCTCCTCGGTGTAGACCAGCTGTTCGAGAACCGTCGCCCCGCGGCCGCCGTACTCGCGGGGCCAGGACACCGCTGCCCAGCCAGCTTCCGCCATGGTGCGGTTCCAGCCGCGCAGCAGCTCGAAGGCGGCGTCGTCGCGGCCGGTGGGCCGGCGGGCGGCCACCAATTCGTCGGTGAGGTTCGCGGACAACCAGTCGCGCAGCTCGACGCGGAACCGTTCCACTTTCGCCGGATAGGAGAAGTCCACTATTCCCAACCTCTGACCGCGCGCTTGCGATCACGCCGGACTCTACGGTCGAGCGGATATCCGGTCAACGGCCACCGTCGCGGCGCGTCTCGGGGAACGCGACGCCTTCGTCAGCGCCGATGTCGTTGACCACCACCGCGGCGCCCCGGCGCGCCAGATCCAGCGCGTAGAGGCGTCCGAGCCCCCGCCCGGCGCCGGTGACCACCGCGACCCGGTCGGTGAAGTCAATCATGTTGTGCTCCTGGATAAGTGAAACCGGTGATCGGATCCGATTGACCGCGGGTGGAACCGGACCCTACGCTGGAACAGATTTTTGGTCAACACATTCGGTGGTATGGAGGTCGATGTCAGGCGACGCACGCGGCGGCCGGTTGGAGGCCTTGGGCATGTTCGCGTCTGCGCTCGCGGGCCGGCCGGTGACCGTGGCCGCCCTCGGGCCGGGTGAACCGGCGTGGAGCGACGGACAGACGATCCACCTCGATGCCGGTGCGCCTGCACGCGCGCAACTTGCGGCCGTCGCGGTCCAGGCCTCGCTCATCGCGGCCGGCAGCCTCGATCCGGGCGTCGTGCGCCCGTTGGTTCGGCACCCGAACTGGGCCCGGCGGTATCTGGCGCTCGAGGGACATCGGGCGCTCGTCGCCAACGCCGGCCTGTTGCCGGCCACGTTGGCCTCTTTAGGCGACAGTGACACCGCCTGCCGCAGCGGCTCGCCCGCCGATTCTCTGCGGATCGCGCGCGGGCGGGGGCCCATCGACGACCCGGAGGCGCAATTCGGCGTGCTGCGGGCGGCGCAAGTCCTGACGGCGAGTTCCGTTGCGACGCAACGGCATGACGACGCGGCGGCGCAACACGTGCCGCGTGCCCACGGCGCCACCGAACGCGAAGAGCTGGACGACGGGCTGGTCGACGATTCCGACGACCCTGACCTGTTCACCAGCCCGGTGGGCGGGGGCGGCTTCCTCGGCAAGTGGCTGAAGAGGCTGCTGTCCTCGGCGCGCAAGACTGGAAGTGGCGGGGGGCCACCAGGCGCGGATGCCCCCACGCATCGCACGTACTCCGGCGCGCGCGGCGCGAACGCCGTCTTTTCGCTGGCCTCTGCACGCGGCGAGGACGACGGCGCCGCGCGCTGCGCCGCGCACGGCGCCGTGTACCCCGAATGGGACGTCACACGCGGGCGCTACCGCCCGGGGTGGTGCACCGTGCGCGAGGTCGATGCCACCATCGACGCCTCCGCAACCGCCGCCGTCGATGACGCGCTCGCACTACGGCGGCCGCTGGCGCGGCTCGGCATGGGACTGCACCGCCGGCGCCGCCAAGCGCAGGGCGACGACATCGACATCGACGCCGCGGTGGAGGCCCGCGTCGAATTGCTGGCCGGGTCGGTGCCCGACGAATCGGTCTACCTCGACAGCCTGCGGCGCCGCCGCGACCTGTCGGTTTTGTTACTGCTCGACGCGTCGGGCTCGGCGGCCGAGCCAGGAACGGCCGGGCGGACGGTGCACCAACAGCAGCGCGCCGCCGTCGCGCACCTCGCCATCGCGCTGCACGACCTGGGGGACCGGGTCGCGCTGTACGCGTACTACTCGCAGGGCCGCCGGGCGGTCAGCGTGGTGCCCGTCAAGCGCTTCGATGACCATCTCGATTCCCGAATCCTGCGACGGCTGAACAGCATTGAGCCGGGCGCCTATTCGCGCCTCGGCGCCGCCATCCGGCACGGCGCGGCGGTCCTGGAGACGCGCGGCGGGACGGCGCGGCGACTGCTGGTGGTGGTCTCGGACGGACTCGCCTACGACCACGGCTACGAGCGGGCCTACGGCGCGGCCGACGCGCGCCGCGCGTTGACCGAGTCCCGCCGCCGCGGCACCGGGTGCGTGTGCCTGACGATCGGCGCCGGAACCGACGTCGCCGCGTTGCGGCGGGTCTTCGGCAGCACGGCGCACGCGACGATCACACGGCCGGACCGACTCGCCGGCGTGATCGGTCCGCTGTTCCGATCGGCGCTGCGCTCGGCGGAGGTGCGCAGAAAAGTGTCGTGACGAGCGTCGAACCCATTCGCCTACGTCAAACCCCTTGAAACAAACATCTGTTCCGATTAGGCTCCGGGCAACGGCGAAAGGGATGTCATGGCCAACGAGTCCGGACTCGTTCACCGGAACGGCGTGGCCCTCGATGCGGCGCCGTCGCGGCCGTACTACCAGGCGACCGGGAACGAGGAGGTCGTCTTCAAGGTGGCGTACCGGCAGGGACTGGCGCTCGTGCTCAAGGGGCCGACGGGCTGCGGCAAGACTCGCTTCGTCGAGGCGATGGCCCACGACCTCGGCAGGCCGCTGATCACCGTTTCCTGCCATGACGACCTGACCACCGCAGACCTCGTCGGGCGATACCTGCTCCGCGGCGATGAGACGGTGTGGGTGGACGGCCCCCTCACCCGGGCCGTGCGTGAGGGCGCGATCTGCTACCTCGACGAGGTGGTGGAGGCCCGTCAGGACACCACCGTGGTGTTGCATCCGCTCGCCGATCACCGCCGGCAGCTACCCATCGAGCGTCTCGGCGTCACGTTGGACGCGGCACCGGGTTTCGGGCTCGTGGTGTCCTACAACCCCGGCTACCAGAGCGTGCTGAAGGATCTCAAGGACTCGACGCGCCAGCGAATGGTGGCCATCGAATTCGGTTTTCCCACAGCCGATGTCGAGGAGGGGATCGTGGCCCGGGAGGCCGGCGTCGACGGTGTCACCGCGTCCGAGCTGGTGCGTTTCGGTCAGGCCATCCGCCGCCTGGAGGCCGGCGGGCTCCGCGAGGTGGCGTCGACCCGCGTCCTGATCGCGGCGGGCAGGCTGATCCAGGAGGGTCTCGACGCGCCCCAGGCCGCCCGGGCCGCGATTACCGGACCGCTCACCGACGATGCGGCGGTCGGCCAGGCGCTGGGCGAGATGATCGAGATCTACCTCGGCGAAACGGGCGGCGCCCGGTGATTGACGCTGCCGGACACCGTCGTTATGGTCGGAACAAATATTAGGTTTTCAGTTACGGCTTCGACGCTCTGGAGGTCGGATGTCTTACGAAAGTAGCGCGGAGCCGATCAAGGTCGGCTACCTGATGGACTTCACGTTGCCGGAGGGCTTCCCCGAGGAGCTGATGGCGAGCTTCACTCGGACCTTCGACCTCGTCTTCGAAGAAGCCGTCGAACAGGGCCTGCTTGATCGCCCGGTGCAGATGATCTACCGCGAGGTCGAGGGACTGCCGAAGGGTTCGGTCAAGGCGGTGATCGACGCCTACGGCGAGCTCGTCGACGAAGGATGCCTCGTGGTGTTCGGGCCCAACATCACCGACAACTGCGTGCCGACTCGTGAGGCGATCGAGGAGCGGTTCAAGGTGCCGGCCATCAGCGTCACCGGCACCGACGACTGGTTGGGCGAATGGACTTTCGCCTTTCCGCAGGGCTCGATGACCGACGAGCCGATCTTCATCGTCGATCAGGTGGCCAAACGCGGGATCACCGAAATCGGAGTTTTGGTCGAGCAGAGCCTGATCGGCGAGAGTTACCTGAAGAACCTGCGCAGCGCTTGCCGACGCAAGGGTGTTCGGATCGTCGCGGAAGCGACGATCGCTCAGACGGCTCAGGACATCAACGAAGCCGTCCGCACCCTGCACGACGTGAAAGCCGAGGCGATCGTGCACCTGGGCTTCGGGTTCGGGATCGTGTTCATCAATCCGGCGCTGGAGGCTCTGGACTGGGACCCCCCGAGGTTCGCCACCACCGCATTCCAGAACGCGTGGGTGAACCCGATCATGTGGAACTCGTTCATGGGTTGGGTCGGGGTCGACCAGTACGACGAAACCAACCCGATCGGCCAAGCCTTCCTCGACCGCTACGCGAAGAAATACGACGGCAGCCGTCCCGAGTACTGCGTCTCGGTGGTCAACCACGACGTCGCCACCACTCTCGTGCGCGCCTTCGCCGACGCTCACCCCCTCAGTCCGCGCGGCGTCAAAGAGGCGCTGGAGCGCGTGAAGATGGTGCCCGCCGCGTCCGGCGCGCCGGGCACCCGGGTGTCGTTGGGCAAGTGGACCCGCCGGGCCTGGATGGGCGCCGGCTATCTGGTGGCGCGGACCCTGGACGCCGACGGCGTCAACTCCCGCCTGGTCGATCGCTTCGGAGAGTGAGGCTCAACGATGAGTACTGACCAATCGATACCGCCTGCCGCGCAGGAGAAGCCGTCGTCCCGGCAGCGCGCCCAGAACCGCGGCTGGGGCGGCTGGATCGCCGGCGCCGCGCTCGCCGCGTTTGCGATCGTCTTCGTCGCGAACTGCCGCACGGCGCTCGACCCCCGCGTCGCCAACCCGAACGTCCAGGGCCGACCGCGTCCGGTCAGGTTCCTGTTCGGGCTGGACTACATCACCTTCCTGCACATCTCCACGTGCATCATGCTGCTGGTGCTGCTGGTGGTGTTCATCCGAGGCTGGCGGCGCAATCCGGGTAGCCCGGTGATGTTGATGTTCCTGTGCACCACGCTGATCGTGTGGCAGGACCCGATCATGAACTGGTCGCCGTTTGCGGTCTACAACCCCGACCTCATCCACTGGCCGGAGTCGTGGCCGCTGGTGTCCATCTCGCCGACGGTAGAGCCGTTCGTCGTATTCGGTTACGTCACTTTCTATTTCGGACCCTACTTCCCGTCCATCTGGATCCTGCGCACGCTGCAGGCCAAGTACGGACCCCGGTCGTTCGTCTCCCGGCACCCGCTGGTCAGCTTGGGCGCGCTGGCCTGCGCCATCGGTTTCGTCTTCGATGCGTGGCTGGAGATCCAGCTCGTCCACATGGGCATGTACATCTACGACCAGGTGATCCCGTGGGGTTCGGTGTTCACCGGCACCACATTCCAGTTCCCGCTGATCTGGGAGTCGTTCTCGGTGACCTTCGTGATGGTGCCCGCGGCGATCCTGTGCTACCGCGACGACACCGGGAAATCGGTGGCGGAAAAGCTTGCGGCGAAGGCAAAACTGTTTCCGACACGCCCGGTGCTGGGCACCTTCCTGGTGATGTTCGCCATCATCAACGTGTCCTACTTCGCCTACGGTGCCTGGTTCTGGGCCATCAAGGTCAGCCACGCCGCGACCTCGGTGGCCTGCCCGTGGCCCTACCCTGAGGCCAAAGTCTATGACCCGCAAGGGTATTACGAGAAGGCCGGCGCGCAGGGACCATTCTCTGTAGGCATCTGGTCGACATGGGCCAGCGGGGAGCCCAACGGCCGACCGCACGTCGACGCGCCGCCGCCCGGTCACGGCGCCTGTGCAACCGCGAGCACGAATGGCTGAGCCGCGCGCCGTCGTCATCACCGGCGCCTCCCGCGGACTGGGGTTCGCGTCGAGCGTTCGCCTCTACCGTGACGGATGGCGGGTGGTCGCGGCCATGCGCGACCCCGACACCGCAATGCCGTTGCTGCGCACGGCGACCGGAGCGTCCGCAGACGACGACAGGTTGATCGGGGTCCAGCTCGACTTGATGGATCTCGCCTCGGTCGCTGCCGCGGCCAAGGCGATCCAGGACGTTGTCGGCACGCCCTACGCCTTGGTCCACAACGCGGGCATCTCCGGTGCGGGGATGGTCGAGGAGGCCGATATCTCGTTGTGGCAGAACATGTTCGCCACCAGCGTCACCGGCCCCGTCGAGCTGACCAAGGCCTTGCTGCCGGGCATGCGGGAAGCGGGGGAGGGCCGCATCGTCCTGGTCTCGAGCGCGGCGGGGGTTCGTGGCCAGCCGGCCACCGCGCCCTATTCGGCGGCCAAGGGGGCGCTGGAACGCTGGGGCGAGTCGATGGCGGGTGAGATCGCGCCCTTTGGGCTCGGCGTCACCGTGTTGGTGGCCGGCACCTACGACACCGACATCATCACCGATGCGGGCACCACCGACGACCGCAACTTCGCCGGCCCTTATGCGCGGCTGCACAACACGATGAACTCGCGAGGGCGGTTCGCGATGCGGCTCGCCAGACCGCCGGAGCGGTTCACCGACGGCCTCGTCAGGGCGCTGCAGGACCGGGGCGCATTTCACCGCCGCGGCGTCGGCCCGGACGCCGCGATGTTGTTGGCCGCCAACAGGATTCTGCCCGCCTCGGGGATGCACCACCTGTCGCGGATCGTGCTGGGCATACCGAGGCACGGGTCGATGCGGGGCGGGGCGTGGCCGTTGACGACTGCGCAACGGGGCATGGTGCTCGCCGCACGCGTACTTCCGCAGCCGGTGCTGCAACGACTGACTGCGCTGGCGGCCAAGCGTCAACAGGGGAATGAGGGATAGACATGGAACAACTGTTCGACGACCTGGCGGACTTCGGCGCCTTCGACGACGCGATCTCCGGCGACGTGCGAGATCCGTACACCGAGTTGGCGCGGCTGCGCCGCGAGGAACCGGTGCAGCGACTCGAAACGTCGGGGGCGCTCCCGCACGAGGAGTCCCTGCCGATGTTCATCGTGTACCGCCACGAGGACATTCAGCAGATGCTGCGCGACAACGAGACGTTCTCCTCGGCCGCCGTCATCGCGGCCTTCGGTCCGGTGCTGGGCGAGGGTGTGATGCTCGGCATGGACGAGCCGGTCCACGGCCGGCTGCGTTCGCTCATCTCAAAAGCGTTCTCCCAGAAGTCTTTGGCGCGCTGGCAGGACGAACTGGTCGGTCGCGTGGCCAACGGCCTGATCGACAACTTCGCCGCCAACGGCAGGGCGGATCTGGTCAAGGAGTTCACCTTCGACTACCCGAGCCAGATCATCGCGGGACTGCTCGGCCTTCCAGAGAAGGACTACCCCCAATTCCAGCGGTGGTCGATCTCGCTGCTGAGCTGGCTGATGAACCCCGAACGCGGGCTGGCGGCCTCGGCCGCCCTGTGCGATTACTTCGCCCCGATACTGAAGGCGCGCCGGGTCGAGCCCAAGGACGATCTGATCAGCGCGCTCGGTGCGGCTGAGATCGACGGGGAGAAGCTCGCGGACGAGGAGATCTTCTCGTTCCTCCGGTTGCTGCTCCCGGCGGGCGTCGAGACGACCTACCGGTCGCTGGGCAGCCTGCTGTTGGCGTTGCTGTCGGACCCCGCGCAGCTCGATGCCATTCGCGCGGACCGGTCGCTGCTGCCGCAGGCGATCGAGGAGGGCGTGCGGTGGGAGTCGCCCTTGCTGACCATCACGCGGGTGGCCACCCGGGACACCGAGCTGGGCGGCGTCGCCATCCCGGCCGGCGCGACGGTGATGCCGATGCTGGGCTCGGCGAACCGGCAGGAAGATCGCTATCACGATCCCGACACGTTCAACATCCACCGCGACGCCCGCGCGCACCTGGGCTGGGGCCACGGCGTGCACGTCTGCCTCGGCATGCACCTGGCGCGGCTCGAAATGCGCACCGCTATCAACCTTTTGCTCGACCGGCTGCCAAACCTGCGCCTGGATCCCGACGGGAACGACCCGCACATTCGCGGACAGGTGTTCCGGTCGCCTACCTCGGTGCCGGTGCTCTTCGATCCTCGATAGACCGCCCCCACGACGGCCACACCTTGCCAATCGGCTAGTTTCCAGTAAGGCTCTCCGTGGGGAGAACCAGCTCTCCCGGAGCCCCCTCTACCGAGTCAGAAGAGAGTGACAGATATGACTGAGGCTGTAAAGGTTCGCTTCGAGTCGAAGATGATGATCGACGGAAAGCTTGTCGACGGCCAGGCAGGCGCGTTCGAGAACATCAACCCGGCGACCGAAGAGTCTCTCGGCGAGGTGTCCGATGCCTCGAAAGAGGACATGCACCGGGCGATCGACGCCGCCCGCCGCGCCTTCGACGACACCGACTGGTCGACCAACAAGGAACTCCGCAAGCGTTGCCTGTTGCAGCTGCACGAGGCGATCGAGTCCGAGATCGACGAGCTGCGTGAGGAGCTCATCCTCGAGGTCGGCTCGCCCCGTGCCATCACGTTCGGCCCGCAGCTCAACGCCCCCCTGGAAGACGGGCTGAAGTACCCCGCGCGCCTGATCGACGAGTACGCCTGGGAGACCGACCTGGGTGACAAGGTCATCAGCCTCACCGGGACGCTCACCACCCGCAAGGTGTGGCGGGAGCCGGTCGGGGTCGTCGGCGCGATCGTGCCGTGGAACTTCCCGTTCGAGGTCACCCTCAACAAGCTCGGGCAGGCGCTGGGTACCGGCAACACCGTGGTGCTCAAGCCGGCACCCAACACCCCGTTCAACGCCAACCGGCTCGGTCGACTGATCGCCGAAAAGACCGACATCCCAGCCGGTGTCGTCAACGTCGTCACCGCCTCCGATCACTTCGTGGGCGAGGAACTCACGCTGTCGCCCAAGGTCGACCTGATCTCGTTCACCGGCTCGACGGTGGTCGGGAAACGGATCATGGAAAAGGGTGCGGCCACCATGAAGCGGCTGTTCCTGGAACTTGGCGGTAAGTCCGCGACCATCGTGCTGGAGGACGCCGACTTCGCGACGGCGTGCCTGGTCGGCATCGCGCCATGTATGCACGCCGGTCAAGGGTGCGCCAACCCCACCCGGTTGCTGTTGCCGCGCCCGCGCTACGACGAGGGTGTCGAGATCCTCAAGAACATCTACGAAAACGTCAGATGCGGTGATCCACAAGACCCGGGAACGCTGTGCGGGCCGGTGATTTCACAACGGCAGTACGACCGGGTAACGGGCTACATCAAGAAGGGCGTCGAGGAAGGTGCCACCGCGCTGGTCGGCGGCCCGGACGCACCCACCGGCTTCGACAAGGGATACTTCGTCCGGCCAACGCTTTTCACCGATGTCGACAACTCCATGACCATCGCGCAGGAGGAGATCTTCGGGCCGGTGCTGTCGGTCATCCCGTTCGACGACGAGGAGGACGCGATCCGGATCGCCAACGACAGCGTGTACGGGTTGGCAGGCAACGTGTTCGCGGGTTCGCTCGAACGTGCGCTGTCGGTGACCCGCCGGATCAAGGCCGGTTTCATGGGTGTCAACGGCGGTGCGCCCTACGGTGCCGACACACCGTTCGGTGGCTACAAGGAAAGCGGCGTCGGACGCCAGAACGGCGTCGCCGGATTCGACCAGTACACCGAGATCAAGTCGGTCGCGTATCCCGCGGTCTGACTGGGCCGCTAGCCCGGCAGGCGCGGGCGCTTCATGGTGCAGACGATGCTCCACTCGAAATAGTGGTCGCCGCCCGCGTCGTAATCCTTGAAGCGCCGCGCGACCTGGGTCCGCTGCACCGAGGACCCCACGATTTCCCAGCCCTGGTCCCCGTAGGTCTTGGTCAGCCGTTTTGCCTCCTCGAGGACGGCTTCCAAAGACTCGTTGGTGTAGGAGATGAAGGTGCTCTCCCATTGCTGGGGATACCATTTGCCGTCCGACGCCAGCCACCAGCCGGGTCCGGGTGCAGGAGTGCTCACACCTGCGCACCCTACTTCGCCCATGCCGCAATGGATGTGAACTGACGGTTACCGAAGCGCTACGCGGTGACGAAGAGCTGGCGGCGAACGTCCCGACGCCCGCAGGCGAGCCCACGTAACGGTGGAGGCGACGGCCGGCCTGTCTGCCGCCTTGACCTAATATTTGTTCAGATCTGGATTACCAGTGTGGGTTCGCGCGCCGCCCCCGACAACGGGCATGCGGCGATCACCTTGAATGTAGGAGTCCCTTTGAGCGATTTCGAAGCGGTCGATTTCTTCACCGACCCGGCCCTCATTCCCGATCCGTACCCCTACTTCGACCACCTGCGCTCGCGTTGCCCGGTGCTGCCGCGCCCCGAACAGGGCGTCGTGGCGATCACCGGACACCAGGAAGCGCTTGGCGTCTACAAGAATCCGGCGTTCTCCTCGTGCGTCTCGGTGGCCGGCCCGTTCTCCGGCCTGCCGTTCGAACCCGACGGCGACGACATCGGCGCCCTGATCGAGCAGCACCGCGCGCAGATCCCGATGAGCGAGCACATCGTGACCCAGGACGTGCCGGAGCACACCCGGACTCGCGGCCTGCTGAGCCGGTTGTTGACGCCCAAGCGGCTCAAGGAAAACGAAGATTTCATGTGGCGGCTGGCCGACCGGCAGCTCGATGAGTTCCTCAGCCGCGGCGCCTGTGAGTTCCTCGACGAATACGCCCGGCCGTTCTCCGGTTTGGTGATCGCCGACCTCCTGGGGGTACCGGTCGAGGATCACGAGGAATTCCGACGGGTCTTCTCAGGCAAATTCGCGGGCGGGATCGACGACGACTCGATGACGCGCGCGCACAATCCCCTGCAGTATCTGGAAGAGACGTTCACCACACACATCACCGAACGCCGGCGACAGCCCCGTGAAGACGTGTTGACCGAACTGGCTCAGGCGAAGTATCCCGACGGCGCCACCCCGGAAGTCATCGACGTCGTGCGCCTGGCCACCTTCCTGTTCGCCGCGGGTCAGGAGACCACCACCAAACTGCTCAGCTTCGGTGTCCAGACGATCGCGGAGAACCCGGAGCTGCAACAGGTGCTCCGCCAAAACCGGAGTCTCATATTGAATTTCGTGGAGGAGACGCTGCGGCTGGAAAGCCCGGTGAAGTGCCACTTCCGGATGGCGCGCACATCGACCGCGATCGGTGCCGTCGACATTCCGGCGGGAAGCACGGTGATGTTGTTGCCCGGGGCGAGCAATCGGGATGCGCGCAAGTTCGACCGGCCCGACGAGTTCCGCGTCGACCGCCCCAACGTTCGCGAGCACGTGGCGTTCGGGCGCGGCAATCACTCGTGCCCGGGCGCGCCGCTGGCTCGCGCGGAGGCGCGAATCTCGTTGAACCGGATCCTCGATCGGATGTCCGGCATCACCATCGCGGGCGATCGGCACGGCCCGGCGCACGCCCGCCGCTACACCTACGAGCCGACCTGGCAGATGCGCGGCCTGACCGAGCTGCACCTGAAGTTCACCCCGACCGCGTGAGTGCCGACGAATTCGCAACGTGGGACCCCGCTTTCGCGCGGCGGTTCGTCAGCGCGGCGGAACCGCTGGCGCGGCGCTGGTTTCGTTTCGAGGTGCGCGGGCTGGACTTCATCCCGCCGCGCGGCGGCGCGCTGCTTGTCGCCAACCATTCCGGCGGGATGCTCACTCCGGACGTGTTGATCTTCACCGCCGCCTTCTACCGGAGATTCGGCTATGAGCGCCCGCTGTACACGCTCGGGCACGACAAGATGTTTGTCGGGCCGATGGCGGGGTGGTTGAGGCGGCTGGGCGTCATTCCCGCCACCGCCGTGAACACGGCGCGGGCGCTGCGGGCCGGCGCTGTGGTGCTGGTGTTCCCGGGCGGAATCTACGACGCGTACCGACCAACGCTGGCCGAGAACGTCATCGACTTCAACGGCCGCACCGGATACCTGCGTGCGGCGGTGGAGGCGGGCGTGCCGCTGGTGCCGGCGGTGTCGATCGGCGGGCAGGAGAGCCAGCTGTTCCTGACGCGCGGCACCTGGCTGGCCCGACGTCTCGGGCTGTCGCGGTGGCGGTCGGACATCCTGCCGATCACCGTCGGGTTTCCGTTCGGGTTCAGCGTGATCGTGCCGCCCAACCTGCCGCTGCCGACCAAGATCGTCATCGAGGTACTGGAACCGATCGACATGGTCGCGCGCCTCGAGGGTGACGCCGTCGGTGACGTCGACGCGCACGTGCGTTCCGCGATGCAGGCGGCGCTGGACCGCCTCGCGCGGCAGCGGCGCTTCCCGGTGCTGGGCTAGGGCGCGGGCGGTCACGCTTCGAGTGTTGCCGGGGGCATCGCGGTTTGGACCGGCTCCGGTACGTCGGAAAGGCCGGCAGCAATGAGCAATTCGGCGAACGCGTGAACCATTGCGTCGGTGACCTCGTGTGGGTCACCGACGGTGTGGTCGTCGGTAATGACCGAGATGTTGAGTTGGTCGACGTAACTCCACACGGTGACGTTGACGCCGCACGCCGCGATCAGCGGTCCGGCGGAGTAGATCTCGCTGAGCACGGCACCGGCGAATCGGCCACGCTCGCGGGGACCGGCGACATTGGAGATCGGGATGTTGAAAAGCCTGTTACGCGCGTCGCGCCGGGCCAGCCACCTGAACCCGGCGGGAGCTGCGATCGAGGGCAGGTAACCGATCAGCTTGCCGTACAACTCGGGGCCGAACAGCTCGTTGTTCTCCTTGGCGATCGATGTGGCCACCGACGTCAGCCGCACCCGCTGCAGTGGATCGCCGACATGCGTCGGCAACGACACGGCCATGCCGCCGAGTTCGTTGCCGCTGATCCGGTGCGGTGAGCGATCCGTGCTGGCCGGCACCGAGGCGACCAGCGGGCGGTCGGCGCGACCGTCGTAGCGCAGCAACAATTCTCGCAATGCTCCCGCGGCCATGGCCATCACCACGTCGTTGATGGTGATGCGCAGGTGCTTGCTGAGCTGTTTGACCTGAGCCAGCGACAGCGTTGCCGTCGCGAACGCCCGTGCGGGTGCCACGACGTGATTGAGGAAGGTCGGCGGCGCGTGCAGCAGGCGGGCGAGTTCGGGCTGCTCGCCGCGCTGGCGGGCGCGCCGGCGTAACCGCCGTGCGCCGGCCAGCGCGTCGTTGAGCACCCCGGGCAGCGCGACGAGCTGCGCAACGTGGTCGCGCCCAGCGGCCCGCAACAGCTCGGCCTTGGACGGCGGCACGCAACTGGTGTCGTTGTCACGCTCGTCGGGTGCGGCGTCGGCGACGTCCATGATCCTGATCAGCAGATTCGCCGAGGCGATCCCGTCAGCCAACGCGTGGTGGATTTTGCCGATGATCGCCGACCGGTGACCGGCCAGGCCCTCGGCGAAGTGAAACTCCCACAACGGGTGGCCGCGGTCGAGCGGCGTCCCGGCGAGATCGCCGATCACCGCGTCCAGCTCGCGGCGCCCGCCGGGGGCGGGCACGGTCACCCGGCGCAGGTGGTAGTCGAGGTCGACCGCGCAGTTCGGCATCCACATCGGATGGTGCAGCCGCCAAGGGATGTCAATCAGCCTGTAGCGCAACGGATCCAGCCGGTGCAGCCGGCGCTGCAGGGTGGTCCGGAACACGTCGAAGGTGAGGGCGGGATCGTCGACGATCGCCACCTTCAGGGTGTGCGTGTGCAGGTTCGGTGTCTCGCTGTACAGCAGCATCGCGTCCATGCCGTTGAGCCGCTTCACCGTCCGCCTCACCTGTCGGTTGTTCCGCGTCGTTGCCTGCCGGCACCGGACGCGGTCTGTAACCATTATGGCGACATTCACACTAGTGAGAACAAATTTCTGGTTCACAAATCGCGCCGGGGCGGCCGGCGCGTCACGGGGTGGGGGACGGCGCGATCGGCCGGCGCGCCGCTAAACCACCCCGGGCGCCGCCCGCCCAACCCCTTGGTTGACAATCGAGGCACGAGCAACCTCGTGTGAGTCCACGCGTCAAAGGAGACAAAAGCATGGCTGAAGCCGTCATCGTCGAGGCAGTGCGTTCCCCGATCGGGAAGCGCAACGGGGGATTGTCCGGGGTGCACCCGGCCGACCTGTCCGCGCATGTGCTCAACGGGCTGGCCGACAAGGCCGGCATCGATCCGGGGATCGTCGAGGACGTCATCTGGGGATGCGTCATGCAGGCCGGCGAGCAGGCGCTCGACATCGGCCGCACCGCCCTGCTGGCCGCCGGTTGGCCGGAGACCGTTCCTGGTGTCACCGTCGACCGGCAGTGCGGCTCCAGCCAGCAGTCCATCCACTTCGCCGCGGCCGGTGTGATCGCCGGACACTACGACGTGGTCGTCGCCGGGGGCGTCGAATCCATGTCGCGCACCCCGATGGGCGCGTCGCTGGCCAACGGTGGGCGGCCCTACCCCAAGACGTTCCTGGACCGCTACGACGGCCGGATCCCCAATCAGGGCATCGGCGCCGAGATGATCGCCGAACAATGGGGCTTCGACCGCACCACGCTGGACCAGTTCTCGCTGGACTCACACGAAAAGGCCGCGGCCGCACAAGATTCCGGAGCCTTCGATGACCAGATCGTGGCCATCAAGGACGACGAGGGCAACGTGGTGAGCAAGGACGAGGGTATTCGCCGCGGCACGCCGATGGAGAAGATGGCGTCGCTGAAGCCCGCGTTCAAGGAGGACGGCGTCATCCACGCCGGCAACTCCTCGCAGATCTCCGACGGCGCGGCCGCGCTGCTGTTCATGTCGGCCGAGAAGGCCAAGGAACTCGGGGTGACGCCGATCGCGAAGGTGCACACCGCGACCCTGGCCGGCGCCGACCCGGTGATCATGCTGACCGCGCCGATCCCGGCCACGCAGAAGGTGCTCAAGCGCTCCGGCCTGTCCATCGACGACATCGGGGCCTACGAGGTCAACGAGGCGTTCGCGCCCGTTCCGCTGGCGTGGCTCAAGGACATCGGCGCCGACGAGACCAAACTCAACCCCAACGGCGGGGCCATCGCCCTGGGTCACCCGCTGGGCGGTTCTGGGGCGCGGATCATGACGACGCTGCTTTATCACATGCGGGACAAGGGAATTCGCTACGGCCTGCAGACCATGTGCGAGGGCGGCGGCCAGGCCAACGCCACCATCGTGGAGCTTCTGTGACCGACACCGACACGGCGGCGCCGGGGGCCCTGGCGGAGCGTCGGGGCAACGTCCTGGTGATCACGATCAACCGCCCGGAGGCGCGCAACGCGATCAACGGCGCGGTCAGCATCGCTCTCGGCGACGCGCTGGAGGAAGCCCAGCACGACCCGCAGGTGCGTGCCGTGGTGGTCACCGGGGCGGGCGACAAGTCGTTCTGCGCCGGGGCCGACCTCAAGGCGATCGCGCGGCGCGAGAACATCTATCACCCGGATCACGGGGACTGGGGCTTTGCCGGCTACGTGCACCACTTCATCGACAAGCCCACCATCGCCGCGGTCAACGGCACCGCCCTGGGGGGCGGCACGGAGATCGCGCTGGCCAGCGATCTGGTGGTGGCCGCCGAGAGCGCCCAGTTCGGGTTGCCCGAGGTCAAGCGCGGGCTGATCGCGGGTGCCGGCGGGGTCTTCCGGATCGTGCAGCAGCTGCCGCGCAAGGTGGGCCTGGAGCTGCTGCTGACCGGGGATCCGATCAGCGCGGCGGACGCCGCCCGGTGGGGGCTGATCAACCAGGTCGTCCCCGACGGCACCGTGTTGGAGGCCGCCCTGGCCCTGGCCGAGCGGATCACGGTCAACGCGCCGCTGTCGGTGCAGGCGAGCAAGCGGATCGCCTGGGGCGCCGACGACCGCTTGATCGCCGACGAGGAGCCCGGCTGGGCGCGCACCACGCGAGAGTTCGCCACCCTGCTGCGGACCGAGGACGCCAAGGAGGGGCCGCGTGCCTTCGCCGAGAAGCGCGAACCCGTCTGGAAGGCGCGCTAGCGTTAGCGCGCCAGCACGTTGACCGCGCGCTGAAACGCCCGGGGCAACGCCGCGGACGCCGGCACGACGGCGCGGCGCACCAACCGCGGCGTGCTCGCCACCACGAGCGCGCGGGTGAGCAGCCGGTAGTCGCGGGTCACCCGGTGCCAGGCGTCCTCGTAGGCCGACGGCGTGTCGTCGACGATGGCGTCGACGGCGGCGGCCGCCTGCTTGAGCGCCAGGCTGATCCCTTCGCCGGTCAGCGCGTCCTCGTAGCCGGCCGCGTCGCCCACCAGGAGCACCCGCCCGGCGACCCGGCGCGACACGGTCTGCCGCAGCGGGCCGCACCCGCGGGGCTGCGACGAATTGGCGTGGCGCAACCGACCCGCCAGGTCGGGAAACCAGGCCAGCTCCGGCCGCCCACGGGACAGGATCGCGACACCCACCAGCTCCGGTTCCACCGGCGTCACGTACGCCTCGCCCCAGCGGGACCAGTGCACCTCGACGAACTCCGACCACGCCGGGACGCGGTAATGCCAACGGACGCCGTAACGGCGCGGCGCGCCCGCGCGCGCCGCGATGCCGACCGCGCGCCGGACCGGGGAGTGCAGCCCGTCCGCGGCCACCAACCATTTCGCGCGCACCCCGGCGGCCGCGACCCCGTGCGCGTCCTGCTCGACGTGGGTCACCTTGGCCCGCAGCCAGTCGGTGTCCTGCTCCTTGGCCCGCGCCGCCAGCGCCGCGTGCAAGGTGGTGCGGCGCACGCCGCGTCCCGGCCCGGCGCCGAAGCGGGCCTCGGCCCGGCGCCGCTCGTCGACGTAGGCGATCCCGCGGAAGGGCATGCCGGCCGGGTCCACGCCGAGCGACGTCAGCTCGGCCAGGCCGCCGGGCATCAGCCCCTCGCCGCACGCCTTGTCGATGGGCCCCTCGCGGGGCTCGGCCACGATGACCGAAAGCCCATGGCGGCGAGCGTGTAACGCGGTCGCCAGGCCTCCCGGACCGCCGCCCACGACCAGCAGGTCCGCGTCGAAATCGCTCACGCGTAACCCAGGGCCGAATTCTCCACGCGCAACCGCTCCCGCAGCAGCAAGGCGTTGGCGAGCGTGAACAGCACCGCGGTGAGCCACGCCGTGTGCACCAACGGCAGCGCGATGCCCTCGACGACCACCGCGACGTAGTTCGGGTGGTGCAGCCACCGGTACGGGCCGAGCCGCACCAGCGGCGTCTGCGGCAAGACGATCACCCGGGTGTTCCACCGCCGGCCCAGCGTCGCGATGCACCACCAGCGCAGCCCCTGGCACAGCGCCACCACCGCCAGCATCGGCCAGCCCAGCCACGCCAGGAATGGCCGGTGCAGCGCCCACGGCTCGACCAGGCAGCCGACCAGCAACGCGCTGTGGATGATCACCATCACCGGGTAGTGCGATCGACCGAATTCCTTGGCGCCCTGGGCGAACGACCAGCGGGCGTTGCGGGTGGACACCACCAGCTCCAGCACGCGTTCCAGCGCGACCGCCAGGACCAGCAGGTAGTACATGGCGTGATTCTCCCTTAACCGAGGGTTAGCGGCCTACCAGGCCAGCAGGACGAGTTCGGAGCAGAAGGCGGGCCCCATCGCGATCATCAGGCCCAACGACCCGGGCGGCGGCGGGTCGGCCATGTTGGCACGAAGCACGTCGAGCACCGACACCGACGACAGATTCCCGTTGTTGCGCAACGAGTTCCGGGTGTGGTCGAGGGCGTGGACGGGCAGGTCCAGCACCGTCTCGACCGCCTCGATCACTCGCGGGCCGCCGGGGTGGCAGACCCACGTCGTCACGTCGCGCGGCGTCAGGCCGTGATCGGCGAGGAACACCCGCACGTCATCGCCGAGGTATTTCTCGGCGATGGTCGCGACGTCGGCGGACAGCACGACCCGGAAGCCGTCGCCGCCGATCTTCCACCCCATCACGTCTTCGGTGTCGGGGTAGATGCGGCTGCGGGTCGCCAGCACCTGCGGACCGCTGCGCTCGGCCCCGGCGCGGTGCGCGCCCTCGGCGACGACGGCCGCCGCGCCGTCCCCGAAGAGGCTGGTGGCGACGAGGTTGGCCACCGAGCTGTCCTGCCGCTGGATGGTCAGCGAGCGCAGCTCGACCGCGAGCAGCGCGGCCGCCTGATCGGGGAACGCCCGCAGGTAGTCGTGCATGCGGGCCACCCCGGCCGCACCCGCCACGCAGCCCAGCCCGAACAGGGGAACGCGCTTGACGTCGGGCCGCAGGCCGACCCGGGTCGCCAGCCGCGCCTCGAGCGTCGGCACCGTCACCCCGGTGACCGTCGTCGAGAACACGATGTCGATCTCCGACGGCTTGACCTTCGCCTCGTCCAGCACCGCCAGCAGCGCCCGCTCGCCGAGGTCCAGGGCCACCTCGAGGTAGGCCTCGTTGGCCTCGGTGAAGCCGTCGAGTTCGCTGTAGCGGGACAGCTGCAGCGCCGTGTTACGGAATTCGACCCCGCTGCTCAGGGCGAAGCGGCGAAACTCCGGGCCGGCGATGTCGGTCAGCGCGCCGATGGCCTCGGACTGCGTGTACCGGTTCGGCGGAAACGTCACCGCGACACCGGAAATGCACGGGTCGGTGGTGGTGGCGGCCAGGTTCGCCGGGCGCGACGCGTCGGCCCTCGCAGTGTTGTCCATTCGTTGGTCACGGCGCCGCCCCGTTATCGGTTCAAACCGGGTGGGGTCTTGGCTAGAGTCGGGTTATGCAGGTTCTGGTCACCGGCGCCACCGCCCACGTGGGATCGCGCCTGGTCACGACCCTGCCGGCGGGCGGGCGCCGCGTGGTGGCGGCCAGCCGAGACCCCGCCCGGCCCCGCCGCTTCGGCTGGTCCGCCGACATCGCACCGGTGGCCCTGGACGCGTCCGACCCGGCGTCGCTGCGCGTCGCGTTCGCCGTTGCCGGCCGGGCCGGAGCGCTTCGAACCGGCCTCGACATCCCGATTGCCCCGACCCCGAAGGTGCGTCCCGCATGAGCCAGTCCACCGTCCCGTCCACCGCCCCCAGCCCGCCGCGCACCAGCGTCGTCGCCGAATGGCGCAAGGCCCTCACCAACGTCGCCGCGTTGCACAACGAGGCGCCCGGGCTGGTGCGCCGCCGCCGCGTCATCGTGGCGCTGACGCTGGTGGTCGGCGCCGCGGTGCTGGGGTTCTCGCTGCGCCGGCACCCGGGGGAGTCGAGCTTCTACTGGCTGACCCTGGCGCTGGCCGGGGTATGGGTCGTCGGCGGCCTGAGCTCGGGCCCGCTACACCTCGGCGGGATATGCTGGCGGGGCCGCAACCAGCGGCCGGTGTTCACCGGGATCACCGTCGGCCTGCTGGTCGGCGGCGCCTTCGTGGTGGGCGGCCTGGTCGCCCGCGAGATTCCGCCCGTCGCGGCGCTGATCACCCGCGTACTGCTCTACGCCCACCACGGGTCCTACCCGCTGATCGTGGCGATCACCGTCATCAACGCCCTGGCCGAGGAGATCTTCTTTCGCGGCGCGCTGTACACGGCGCTGGCCCGCTATCACCCGGTGGTCATCTCGACCGTGCTCTACACCGCCGCGACCATGGCCAGCGGCAACCCGATGCTCGGGTTCGCCGCGGTGATCCTGGGGACGGTGTGCGCGCTGGAGCGCCGGGCCAGCGGCGGCGTGCTCGCCCCGATGCTGACGCACTTCGTGTGGGGCCTGATCATGGTGCTCGTGCTGCCGCCGATGTTCGGCGTGTAGACCCTTACCGGCCGGGCAGGCCCACGACCTCGCGGGCCAGCGCGCCGAGCGCGGCGGTCCACAGCGGCCAGACGGCCAGCCGGTAGGCGCGGCCCACGATGCCGGTGGGGAAGAAAATGCCGCGCTGCGTGTAGGTGGTGCCGCCACCGTCGCGGGGTTCGACGGTGATGTCCACCCAGGCCCGGCAGGGCAGTTTCGACGCCGAGCGCAGCCGCAACGCGGCGCCCGGTTCCCGCTCCACGACGCTCCACCCGCCCAGCGGCAGCCGCCGCCGCCACCGGTCCGCGGTCGCGGCCCGCTCGGCGGCCTTCCAGACGGCGTCCGGGTCGTCGGCGCTGGTCGCGGTGCGGACGTCGTCGAACACCACCTCACCGGCCCAGTCCGGGTCGGTGGGCAGCGGTTCGGCCGGCTCGGAGCGCAGCGACGACCAGGTGGCGTCGGGGAGTCCGCGCGCCGCCCGGTCCAACGCCAACTCGACCGAGCGCCGGTAGCCGATGAGGCCGCCCCGCGGCCGTTCGATGAAGCCGTCGATGTCCCAGTTGCGCATCACCGCATCGCATTCCAGCGATTCGATCAGCGGCCGCGCCAGCCCCGGCGGGATCGGGGTGACCGCCCCGATCCAGAGGCTGGCGATGGTCGGTGTGAGGAACGGCAGCACGATCAGGCGCCGCCTGCCCAGGCCGGCGACATCGGCGTAGACCTGCATCATGTCGCCGTACTCCAGCACGTCGGGCCCGCCGATGTCCCAGGTGCGCGAGGCGTGCTTGCCGGGCAGGGGCGCGGTCGCCGCGGCGGCCAGGTAGTGCAGCACGTCGCGGACCGCGATCGGCTGGATGCGGTTGTGCACCCACTTCGGCGTGGTCATCACCGGCAGCCGGTCGGTGAGGTGGCGGATCATCTCGAACGACGCCGAGCCGGAGCCGATGACGACGCCGGCCTGCAACACCACGGTCTCGATGCCGGACTCGATGAGCGTCTCGCCGACGGCCGCGCGCGAGGAGAGATGCGGCGAGAGTTCGGTGCCCTCCGGGTGCAGGCCGCTGAGGTAGACCACCCGCCGCACCCCGGCGCTGCGGGCCGCCGTCACGACGTTGCGTGCCGAGCGGCTCTCCTCGGCGGCGAAGTCCTTGGACGTGCCCATGGAATGCACCAGGTAGTAGACGACGTCGACGCCGTCGAACGCGGCGGTCAGCGAGTCGACGTCGCCGAGGTCGCCGCGCGCCACCTCGACCTGACCGCGCCACGGAACGTCGGCGAGCTTGTCGGGATTGCGCGCCAGCGCGCGCACCCGGTGCCCCGCGTCCAACAGCCGCGGCACCAGGCGGCCACCGATGTAGCCGGTCGCTCCCGTCACCAGACAGCGCACCTGCTCCGTCATCGCTTCCCCCGTCCTCGTCAGCGATTCGGAGCTGACCCGGACAGGGATTGCCGGAACCGGGGGGTGTTAAGCCCCAGATGCCGAAATAGCTTGCCGGCGCTCAGCGGTCGGTGAAGCGCGCGGGCCGGCGCTCCTGGAACGCGACGGCGCCCTCGACGAAGTCGTGTGACTTCAAAAGCACCGACTGCCCGTCGAATTCGCGCTGCAGCGCCGCGTCCAGCTCGCTGAGCGTGGCCGCGTTGATCGCGAGTTTGGTCTTGGCGAACGCCGCGGCCGGCCCCGCCAGCAGCCGCGCGATCACCGCGTCGACCTCGGCGTCGAAGTGACCGGCCGGGAAGACGGCGGTGACGAGCCCCCAGGCCAACGCGTCCGCCGCGGGCAACCGCTCGGGCAGCAACGCCATCTGCATGGCCCGAATCCGGCCGATCGCGGCCGCGACCAACGCCGACGCGCCGCCGTCGGGCATCAGCCCGATCTTGGTGAAGGCGAGCATGAAAAACGCGTTCTCCGAGGCCAACACGATGTCGCACGCCAACGCGACCGAAACCCCGACGCCGGCGGCCGGGCCCTGCACCACGGCGACGACCGGCCGCGGCAGCGCGACGATCGCCCGCACCAGCCGGTTGATCTCGGAGATGATCTCGTCGGGCGGGACGCCGCCACCGTCGGAGACGTCCGCGGCGCTGATACCGGCGCCGCTGCTGAAGCCGCGCCCGGCCCCGCCGAGGCGTACCACCCGCACTTCGGGATCGTCGGCCGCGCGTTCCAGCGCGTCGGCGATGCCGGTGATCACCGGGACGGTCAGCGAGTTGAGGCTGTCGGGACGGTTGATGGTCACCGACAGCACGCCGTCGGTCAGCGTGACGTCGAGGCCAGCGACGGGGGCGAGGGTGGCGATCGCGGAGGTGGGCATGGGCTCACTTTATGACTCCGGTGAGCGACCGGGCTGCGCGGCCGTGCGCGGCGGCTGCGAAGATGCGATCAACCGGTTGTGTGAATCGCCGGGCGTCAAAGCGGACGAAAGGTCGGTGGATCGTGGCTGGACCGTTGAAGGGACTGCGAGTAGTCGAGTTGGCCGGCATCGGGCCGGGCCCGCACGCCGCGATGATCCTCGGGGATCTGGGCGCGGACGTGGTGCGCATCGACCGGCCGTCGGTGAATCCCGCTGCGGCGGTGCGGGATACGACCAACCGCAACCGGCGCATCGTGGCCGCCGACCTGAAGTCCGACGGGGGCCGCAAGCTGGTGCTCGACCTGATCGCGAAGGCCGACGTCCTGATCGAGGGGTACCGGCCCGGGGTGACCGAGCGGCTGGGCCTGGGTCCCGAGGACACCGCGAAAGTCAACGACCGGCTGATCTACGCCCGGATGACGGGCTGGGGACAGACCGGCCCGCGCAGCCAGCAGGCCGGCCACGACATCAACTACATCTCGCTCAACGGCGTGCTGCACTCGATCGGCCGGGCGGGCGAGCGGCCGGTGCCGCCGCTGAACCTGACCGGCGACTTCGGCGGCGGCTCGATGTTCCTGTTGGTCGGCATCCTGGCGGCGCTGTGGGAGCGGCAGAGCTCGGGCAAGGGGCAGGTGGTCGACGCCGCCATGGTTGACGGGTCCAGCGTGCTGGCCCAGATGATCTGGCACTTCCGCGGGACGGGCCTGTGGACCGACGCCCGGGGCACCAACATGCTCGACGGCGGCGCGCCCTATTACGACACCTACGAGTGCGCCGACGGCCGTTACGTCGCGGTCGGCGCCATCGAGCCGCAGTTTTACGCGGCCCTGCTGGCGGGGCTGGGGTTGGACGGCGCCGACCTGCCCGCCCAGAACGACGCGGGTCGCTGGCCCGAGCTGCGCGCGGCGTTCACCGAGGCGTTCGCCGCCCACGACCGCGATCACTGGGCCAAGGTCTTCGCCGACTCCGACGCCTGCGTCACGCCGGTGTTGGCCTTCGGCGAGGTGCACACCGAGCCGCACAACACCGAGCGCGGCACCTTCTACGACGTCGACGGCAACCTGCAGCCGCGGCCGGCGCCGCGGTTCTCGCGCACCGCGCCCGATACGCCCCGCCCGGCGGTCACGGTGGCCGACGGCGCGGCCGTCCTCGCGGACTGGGTATAGTCCCCAACCAACCAGTTGGCTGGACCGTCCGGCCAACGCCTCACCGATCAAGGAACCGGAAGGATTTGCATGGAGATCAAGGACGCCGTCGCCGTCGTCACCGGGGGTGCCTCGGGTCTGGGCCTTGCCACCACGAAGCGGCTGCTCGACCGCGGTGCCCAGGTGGTGGTGATCGACCTGCGCGGCGAGGAAGCGGTCCGCGAGCTCGGTGACCGCGCCCGCTTCGTCGAGGCCGACGTCACCGATGAGGCAGCCGTCGGCAAGGCGCTGGACGCCGCGGAGTCGATGGGCACGCTGCGGATCAACGTCAACTGCGCGGGCATCGGTAACGCCATCAAGACGCTGTCCAAGGATGGGCCGTTTCCCCTGGACGCCTTTAAGAAGGTCGTCGGGGTCAACCTGATCGGCACCTTCAACGTGCTGCGCCTGGCCGCCGAGCGCATCGCCCGCTCCGAGCCCATCGGGGAAGAGCGGGGCGTCATCATCAACACCGCGTCGGTCGCCGCATTCGAGGGGCAGATCGGCCAGGCCGCTTACTCGGCGTCCAAGGGCGGCGTGGTCGGGATGACGCTGCCGATCGCCCGCGACCTGTCCCGCGAGCTGATCCGCGTGGTCACGATCGCGCCCGGGCTGTTCAAGACGCCGCTGCTCGGTTCGCTGCCCGAGGAGGCGCAGGCGTCGCTGGGCAAGCAGGTGCCGCACCCGGCGCGCCTCGGCGACCCCGACGAGTACGGGGCGCTGGCCGTCCACATCGTCGAGAACCCGATGCTCAACGGCGAGGTGATCCGCCTCGACGGCGCCATCCGGATGGCGCCGCGGTAGGCGCACCCCAGGCATACGAAAGCCCCCCGCGCGAAGCGGGGGGCTTTCGTCGTAGTCAGGCCGGGCGGGCTAGCGCCGGAACCACCGGCTGACGTTGGGCTCGGCCATCAAGAGGCGGGCAAGCATGCTCATGGTGTCTCCTTAGCTCGCGGTGGGCAGAGGCCACTCGTCGAATTGCTCGGAGGTCTCACCTTCCACCAAGACGTCGCCGTGGTAGAGGGCCTCGAAATCAACTTTGATTACATCGGCACTTGCGTCGTCGATCCACATGACACTGAGCGTATGGGCCACCTCTAAGGATTCTTTGAGTCACGATTCGGAAAATCGTGGCAATTTACCGGCGGGTAGGTTGACACGGGCTTCCGCGGCCTTACAGGGCCGTGACCTGCTCAATCGCCCCACATTTTTCTTTCCGGATTCTTATCGTCGGGGTGGTTTAGAAAACGCCGGTGAACCAAACGCCGGCCGATTTCGTCGTCCCCGGAAGACGCTGTTTGACACCTGTGCGTTAGCGTCGTCACGTTGTCGCCGGACGCGCGCGGGCCGCGGCACGCGCACCGGCGCGAAGGGGTTCACATGCTGCAGGGCATCGCACGAGCGGCCATCGCCGCGCCGCGCCGCATCGTGGCCGTCGGCGTCGGCGTCTTCATCGCCGCCGCCGTCTTCGGTGTCCCCGTCGCCAAGAGCTTGTCCGCCGGGGGTTTCCAGGATCCCCACTCCGAGTCCGCGCAGGCCATCGACGTGCTCACCAGCAAGTTCGGGCAAAGCGGCCAGCAGATGCTGATCCTGGTGACGGCCCCCGGTGGCGTCGGCAGCGACCAGGCCCGCGCGGTCGCGACGGACCTCGTCGGCGCGTTGCGGGGGTCGCCGCTGGTCTACAACGCCACCTCGCCGTGGGGTCCGCCCGGCGTGACGCCGTCGGGAGACCTGGTCAGCCGGGACGGCAAGTCCGGCCTGATCGTGGTCAACCTCAAGGGCGGTGAGAACAACGCGCAGCGCAACGCCCAGACGGTGGCGGACGAGTTCGTACACGACCGCGACGGCGTCAGCGTCCGCGCCGGCGGCGCGGCGATGCAGTACGCCCAGATCAACACGCAGAACCAAGACGACCTGCTCGTCATGGAAGTGATCGCCATCCCGCTGAGCTTCCTGGTGCTGGTGTGGGTGTTCGGCGGCCTGCTGGCCGCCGCGTTGCCGATGGCCCTCGGCGGATTGGCCGTGGTGGGCTCCATGTCGGTGTTGCGGCTGGTCACCTTCAGCACCGAGGTGTCGATCTTCGCCCTGAACCTGAGCACCGCGCTGGGCCTGGCCCTGGCCGTCGACTACACGCTGCTGATCGTCAGCCGCTACCGCGACGAGCTGGCCGGGGGCAGCGCGCCCCACGAGGCGCTGATCCGCACGATGTCCACCGCCGGGCGCACCGTGCTGTTCTCCGCGGTGACGGTCGCGCTGTCGATGTCGGCCACCGCGCTGTTCCCCATGTACTTCCTCAAGTCGTTCGCCTACGCCGGGGTGGCGACGGTGGCCTTCGTCGCCACCGCGTCGATCGTGCTCACCCCGGCCGCGATCGTGCTGCTCGGTCCGCGTCTCGACGCCTTCGACGTGCGCCGGCTGCTGCGGCGCCTGCTGGGCCGCCCCGCGCCGGCGCGCCGGCCCGTCGAGCGGCAGTTCTGGTACCGGTCCAGTAAGTACGTGATGCGGCACTGGCTGCCGATCGGTGTCGCCGTCGTCGCCCTGCTGGTCCTGCTCGGGCTGCCGTTCACGAGGGTCAAGTGGGGTTTCCCCGACGACCGGGTGCTGCCGCAGTCCTCGTCGTCGCATCAGGTCGGGGACGCGTTGCGCGACGGCTTCGCCAACGACTCGGCGACCGCCGTGCCGATCGTCGTCCCCGACGCCCGCAACCTGGACCCCGCGGCGCTGGATGGCTACGCCGCCGCCCTGTCGCGTGTGCCCGACGTGTCGGCGGTGACGGCACCCGCCGGCACGTTCGTCAACGGCCAGCGGGTGGGCCCGCCGGCCGGGGCCGCCGGGCTGGCCGACGGCAGCGCGTTCCTCACGGTGAACAGCACGGCGCCGCTGTTCAGCCGGGCCTCCGACACGCAGCTCGCCCGGCTGCATCAGGTGCCGGGCCCCGACGGGCGGACCGTCGCGATGGCCGGGGTCGCGCAGGTCAACCGCGACAGCGTCGACGCCGTGACCGATCGGCTTCCGTTGGTGCTGGGGTTGATGGCGGCCATCACCTTCGTCCTGCTCTTCTTGCTGACCGGCAGCGTGGTCCTGCCGGTCAAGGCGCTGATCTGCAACGTCTTGTCGCTGACCGCGGCCTTCGGCGCGCTCGTGTGGATCTTCCAGGACGGCCACCTGGGCGCGCTCGGGACGACGCCCAGCGGCACCCTGGTGGCGAACATGCCGGTCCTGCTGTTCTGCATCGCGTTCGGGCTGTCGATGGACTACGAGGTCTTCCTCATGTCCCGGATCCGGGAGTACTGGCTGCAGTACCGGCCGGCGAGTGCCACCGCCCGGCAAGCGCACGCCGCGAACGACGAGGCCGTCGCGCACGGCGTGGCCCGCACCGGCCGGGTGATCACCGCGGCCGCGCTGGTCATGTCGATGTCGTTCGCCGCGCTGATCGCCGCGCACGTGTCGTTCATGCGGATGTTCGGTCTCGGCCTGACGCTCGCGGTCGCCGCCGACGCGACGCTGGTGCGGATGGTTCTGGTGCCGGCGTTCATGCACGTGATGGGCCGGTGGAACTGGTGGGCGCCGGGCCCGCTGCGGTGGCTGCATGAGCGCCTCGGCATCAGCGAGGGGTCGACCGCCGAGCCGCGCCCCGTCGCGCCGCCCGACGACACGTACAACGGCCGGCCCGTCACAGAGCCGGTGACCAACGTCGGCTGATCGCACCGCGCGGCACTATGGACTCCAGCGGGGGAGTCCTAGCGGGGGCGCCCACCCGACCGGAAGGCGCTCACGCATGACCACGGCGATCGACAACCCGTTCTTCGCGCGGATCTGGCCCGTCGTCGCCACCCACGAGGCGCACGCGGTGCGTGCCATGCGGCGGGAGAACCTCGCCGGGCTCTCGGGCCGGGTGCTCGAGGTCGGGGCCGGCGTCGGCACCAACTTCGCCCTCTATCCGCCGGCGGTCGATCAGGTGATCGCGGTCGAGCCCGAGCGGCGGCTGGCGGCGCAGGCACGCGCCGCCGCCGCGGCCGCGCCAATCCCCGTCTCGGTGGCGGGCGCGACCGCGGAGGAATTCCGCGGCGACGAGCCGTTCGACGCCGTGGTGTGCTCGCTGGTGCTGTGCTCGGTGCGCGACCCGGGCGGGGTCCTGCGGCACCTGTATTCGGTGCTGCGACCGGGCGGGGAGCTGCGGTACCTCGAGCACGTGGCCAGCCCCGGCATGCGGGGCCGCCTGCAGCGCTTCGCCGACGCGACGCTGTGGCCCCGGCTGTTCGGCAACTGCCACACCCACCGCGACACCCAGCGCGCGATCGTGGCGGCGGGATTCGACGTGGCCACCTCTCGGCGGGAGTGGACCCTGCCGGCGTGGCTGCCGATGCCGGTCTCGGAGCTGCTGATCGGGCGCGCGCGGCGGCCCGACTAGGCGCGGCCGGCGGCCAGCAGGTCCGGCAGGCGGTGCAGCAGCCCGGGCAACGCCTGGCTCGCCGTCTCGCGGATGCTCAGGGTGGCGCTCGCCGACAGCGGCGTCTCCTCGGGGTTGACCTCGATGACGGCGGTGCCGCGCATCAGCGCCCGCTCGGCCAGCCCGGCCGCCGGGTAGACGATGGCCGACGTCCCCACCACCACCATCACGTCGGCGGCCTCGGTCGCCGCGACGGCGCTCCGCCACGGCCCCTCGGGCAACGGCTCCCCGAACCACACGATGTCGGGCCGGATCAGGCCGCCGCACCCACACACCGGCGGCTCGACCTCCAACGCCGGTTCGGCCATCGCGGGCAGCTCGGCGGTGTAGGGCAGACCGCAACGCGCGCAACGGAATTCGAAGAGGCTGCCGTGCAGGTGGTGCACCGAGGTGCTGCCGGCCCGCTCGTGCAGGTCGTCCACGTTCTGCGTGATCACGCTGACGTCGGCGAGGTCCTCCCAGGCGGCGATGGCGCGGTGGCCGTCGTTGGGTGCCACGTCGGCCACCAGGTAGTGCCGCCACAGATACCAGCCCCACACCCGCTGCGGATTGTCGCGCCAGCCCCGGGTGCTGGACAGCTCGTAGGGGTCGAAGCGGGCCCACAAGCCGTTCTTGTCGTCGCGGAACGTCGGCACGCCGCTCTCCGCGGAGATGCCCGCGCCGCTGAGCACCGCTACTCGCATCCTCCCAACATAGTCGCGGGTTAGGGGAATACTGGTGTCGTGGAATTGGGCGACTGGCTGCGGGTCGACATGAAGGCGGGCAAACCGCTGTTCGACCAGCTGCGCACGCAGGTGATCGACGGGGTGCGCGAGGGCGCGCTGCCGCCCGGCACCCGGCTGCCGACCGTGCGCGAACTGGCCGGCCAGCTCGGCGTCGCCGTCAACACCGTGGCCCGGGCTTACCGCGAGCTCGAGACCGCCGCCATCATCGAAACCCGGGGCCGTTTCGGCACTTTCGTCGCCCGCTACGACCCCACCGACGCCGCGATGGCGGCGGCCGCCCGCGAGTACGTCCGGGTGGCGCGCAGCCTCGGTTTGGACAAAGCCGACGCGCTGCGCTATATCGAATCCGTTCCCGACGAGTGAGCCGGCGCCCCGGGCGTCAGCGCAGCACCTTGTTCAGCGTGCGCAGGTTGCGGGTCGTGGTCGAGGACCTGTAGCGGGCCTTGCCCATGGTCTTGCCGAGGGTGCTGTCGAGGGTGTTGCCCTTGCGGACCTGCCAGTACAGCACCCCGTCGCCCCGGGCGACGCGCTCGTCGGCGCCCGGGTCCAGCGCGGCCAGCTCGTCGAGGACCGCGGCGTCGGCGACGAACGTCACGTAGGAGTGGTAGCCGTCGACCTCCGGCTCGAACGGGTAGGCGTCCGCCACGGCGCGCACCGTGTCGAGGTCGTACACCAGCACCCACGCCTCGTAGCCGAACCGGTCGCGCAGCGCGGTCTCGGCCCGCCTGCGGACCGCCGCGGCCGTCGCCGGGGAGTTGAGCACCACGTTGCCGGTCGCCAGGACGGTCCGCACGTCGGTGAAGCCGGCGTCGGTCAGCGCGGCCGCCACGGCGGCCATTTTCAGGTTCAAGCCGCCGACGTTGACGCCGCGGAGAAAGGCTGCGTACTCGGTCATCCGCCGATTCCATCAGCCCGCGCCCGCGTGCGACTACGCTTTCGCCCATGGGACGCCAAGTCTTCGACGACAAGCTGTTGGCCTTGATCAGCGGCCACTCCCTGGGGGTGCTGGCCACGATCAAGCGCGACGGGCGCCCGCAGCTGTCCAACGTCAGCTACCACTTCGACCCGCGCAGCCTGGCGATCCAGGTGTCGGTCACCGAGCCGCGCGCGAAGACCCGAAATCTGCGCCGCGACCCGCGGGCCTCGCTGCTGGTGGACGCCGACGACGGCTGGTCGTACGCCGTGGCCGAGGGCACCGCCGAGCTGACGCCCCCGGCCGCCGCGCCGGACGACGACACCGTCGAGGCCCTGATCGCCCTGTACCGCAACATCGCCGGGGAACACCCGGACTGGGACGAATACCGCCAGGCGATGGTCACCGACCGCCGGGTGGTGCTGACGCTGCCGATCTCGCACCTGTACGGGATGCCGCCGGGGCTGCGTTGACGCCGGTCCGGCGGGCGGCGCCGGGTTAGGCTGCTGCCATGGCCGAATCGAAGTCGCCGCAGGGTTCCTCCGGGCGGGACGAGGACGACAACAAGCGCAAGTTCCGGGAAGCCCTCGACCGCAAGTTGGCGAAGTCCTCGGGCGGGTCCGACCACAAGGACGGTGCCGGTAGACAGCCGCGCGCCCACGGCCCGGTGGAGAACCGCCGCGAATTCCGCCGCAAGAGCGGCTGATCGATTCGGCAGCGACGCGCGAGCATCAGTCCCGCGGCGGTGTGAACAGGGCGATCGACGGATCGGCTTGATTCGGTTGGCCCCGCAGGCTTCCCTGAGTGCTCGGGTGCCCGAAGTCCACTCGGGACGGGTCGTTCTGGTATGCCCAGTCCGCCACGATGGTGCGTTGACGGAACTTCCAGCGGCCGCCGTGACGGGCGTACGTGTCGAGGTAGCGCCCGCCGATGACGACGTCGGCGTCGCGCTCGGGGCCGGCGAACGTGTGGAAGACCAGGCAGTAGATCTCGCCGCGCGCCGTGTCGCCGTCTACCACGAAGTTCGTGGTGGTGATGTTGTGTTGGGAGACACGAACATACGGCTCCGCCGCCCGCAACCCAGCGATGAACTGATCGACACCGCCCGTCGAGAACGAGCCGTGCGCGTCGGTGGCGTCGGGGTGGTACAGGGCCCGCAGGCCGTCGTGGTCCGCGCGGTCGACGGCGCGGCAATAGGAGGTGACGAGGGCGTGCAGTTCGTCGCGATCCAGCATCAGCGCCAAGCGGGTCTGATCCACATCCACCACCACGTCACGATAGCGCCCGGGTTGGGTGAGTAGTCTCCCAAACAACGGCTCATCGGCATTAGGGTTGTTCGCGGAAAGGTTGGTCGTCAACGGTGAAACTTTGGCTGGCTCAAGACCCCGAGGCCGACGCGCTGCTGGACGAGAATCCGTTGGCACTGCTCATCGGGATGGTTCTGGATCAGCAGGTGCCTTTCGAGACCGCCTTCGCCGGACCGAAGAAGATCGCCGACCGGATGGGCCGCTTCGGTGCTCACGAGATCGCCGAGTACGACCCGGACAAATTCGCCGCGTTGTGCTCGGAAAAGCCTGCGATACACCGCTTCCCGGGATCGATGGCCAAACGCATCCAGACCCTGGCCCAGATCATCGTCGATCGTTATGACGGCGATGCCGCCGGCCTGTGGACGGCGGGCCAGCCCGATGGCAAGGAGCTGCTGCGGCGGATCAAGGGCCTGCCCGGTTTCGGCGAAGTCAAGGCGCAGATCTTTCTGGCGCTGCTGGGTAAGCAGTACGGCGTCGACGTCGAAGGCTGGCGCGCGGCGGCCGGGCAATTCGGCGAACCCGGCACGCACATCTCGGTCGCCGACATCGTCGACGCCCAGTCGATGGGCGCGGTGCGTTCCTATAAGAAGCAGATGAAGGCGGCGGCCAAAGCCGCGAAGTAATGGCTCCACCAATGCGCCACAGACAGCGCCACAGGTAGCTCCACAGATAGCTCCACAGATAGCTCCACAGATGAGGAAGGGCGACGACGTGAAGACACACATCACGTGTCCGTGCGGTGAGGCCATCGTCGGCAAGGACGAGGACGAACTGGTCGAGCTGACCCAGGCGCACCTGGCCGACGCGCACCCGGGCCTCGACTACGACCGCGACGCGATCCTGTTCATGGCCTACTGACGACGACGCGCGTGCCCCCTCGGGGACACGCGCGCTCGGCGCACCGCGGTGGCGGTCAGGGCACCACCGTGGAGCCGATCGTGGGCATGAACTGGCACTGCTTTTCCTTGGTGGTGACCTGACCGAAGATCGTCGACATGATGCTGCCCGAGCCGGTGTCGGCGATCGCGGTCAACGTGGTCGGGCCGTCACCGTTGATGTCGGTGCGCGGCGTCAACGCCACCGTTCCCGACTTGCCCGTGGTGAGGTTGACCCAGGTGACGTTCAGCGGCAGCTTCTGCACCTCGGCGGGGCCCGGGGTACCCACCGCGGTGAACACGTAGGCGGTCTGGCCCGGGCCCGGACCCGGCGTCGGGATCTTCGCCGGCCCGGCGACCGACAGCGCGGTCGCGATGGCGCTGGTGCCGTCGGCCAGGCAGTTAGTGCCGATCGAGGGATACATGAAGTCCTGCGTGGGCGGCGCGTCGGGACCGAAGCCCGGCGCGGCCGCCGGGGCGGCGCCCGGTGCCGGCGGGGCGTCGGCCGGCGCGGGGGCCGGTGCCGGAGGTACCGGGGCG
>NZ_LZKC01000082.1:0-2766 GCF_001672685.1 Mycobacterium sp. E2462 | reverse complement strand
CCGGGCCGACCGCAACTCCTCGGCCGGTTCGATGCCCAGCCGGCGCACGATCCAGTTCGCCGCGCCGTTGGTCAGCCGGATCGCGGGGGTGAACAACAGTGAGAACAGCAGCTGCGCGCCCACGACGCTGCGGGCCGCGGCGAGCGGCCGCGCCACCGCCAGGTATTTCGGCACCAGCTCGCCGAACACCATCGAGACCGACGTCACGATGGCCAGCACCAGCGCGGCCATGATCGCGTCGCCCACCCGGTCGGGCACGCCGAGCGCGTCCAGCCAGGGGTGCGGCAGGTCCTCGACCATCGGGTCGGTGAGGTAGCCGGCGGCCAGCGTGGTCGCGGAGATCCCCAGCTGGGCGCCCGACAGCTGGAAGGACAGCTTGTGGTGCGCCCGGCGAATCCAGCGGTCGCGACGCCCGCCGCCGCGGGCGTTGGCCTCGACGGCGCTGCGATCGAGGGTCGTCAGCGAGAACTCGGCGGCGACGAACACGGCGTTGCCGAAGATCAGCACCGCGATGGCCAACACGCTGAGCGCGGTGACGGTGACGTTCATGGCCTAGACCGCATCGGCGTCCGCGGGCAGGGGCGGGGAGGGGGGCTCGGAGTCGGCCGGCTCGTCTGACGGCCTGTGCGCCCGGAAGCCGGAGGCCTGCGGGGGTGCCTGAGGCACGTCGTTCCTTTCGCTGCCGAAGCGGGTTGTCGTTGCTGCCTTATGGTAGCCGGGGCCCGGCGGCGGGGGCGCGGACGGCGACCGGCGCAGCGGCCCGGCCCGATCGTGGCCGGGCGGCCCTAGTATGGTTTGGCTAACCTTACTCGGGTAGGCTGTGGCGCACTATGGCCGAGGCTCCACCGAAGAACCCGCCCACACCCGTTCTGCCCCGCGAGCGCTTCGACATTCCCGACGAGGTGCTCCGCATCGGCCGGCCGCCGACCCCGTCGCTGGCGCCGCCCTTCGAACTGCGCGTCGCGCAGCGCGCCGACGCGGCGCAGGTGGCCGAGTGGATGAACCGCCCGCACCTGGCGTCGGCGTGGGAGTACGACTGGCCGGCTCCGCGCTGGGAGCGGCACCTGGGCGCCCAGCTGGATGGCGCGTACTCGCTGCCCCTGATCGGCGCCTGGCGCGGCGTCGACCGGGCCTACCTCGAATTGTATTGGGGCGCAAAGGATGTGATCTCCCGGTACTACGACGCCGACCCGTACGACCTGGGCTTGCACGCGGCCATCGCCGACCTGACCCTGGTGAACCGCGGCTTGGGGCCGATGCTGTTGCCCCGCATCGTGGCCAGCGCCTTCGCGGTCGAACCGCGTTGCCGGCGGATCATGTTCGACCCCGACCACCGCAACAGCAGCGCGCGGCGGCTGTGTGAGTACGTCGGGTGCACGTTCCTGGGGGAGTACGACACGGGAAACCGGCGAATGGCGCTCTACGCCTGGGAATCTCCGAGCACCGACGCGTAGCCGTCGTGGTCGGCCGTCATCCCGGCCGCCACCAGTTCCCAGAGCACCTCGTCGGTGCCGCCGCCGACGCGGGCGAGTTTCATGTCGCGCCACCACCGGCCCAGCGGCGTCTCGTCGACGAGATACCCGGCGCCGCCGAAGATGTGCATGCATTCGGAGATCACCTCTTCGCCGAGGCGGGCGGCCGTCACCTTGACGCCCGCGGCCGCGCGCAGGTCCAGCCTGCCCTGGGCCGCGATGCCGTGCAGCCCGTGGCGCAGCAGGTCGACGCGCGCCTGCAGGTCGGCCATCCGCAACCGCAGCGCCTGGTGCTCGAACAGCGTGGCCCCGAACTGTCGCCGAGTCATCATGCGCGCCAACGTGATTCCAATGGCGCGTTGGCACGACGCCGCGATCTGCCCGGCGATGGACATCCGTTCGTGGGCCAAGCCCCAGCTGATGGCCGCCAGGCCGGTGCCGGCCCGCGCGACCAGCGCTTCGGCGGGCACCCAGGTGTCGATGTGCACGGCGGCGGTGTCCAGCGGCCCGGCGCCGACCTTGGCGTACGGCGCCTGCACGCGCACCTGCGCGGCCGGAACGGCGATGACGGCCACGTTGCCGTGCCGGCTGGACGGGTCATGGTCGACGCTGCGCGCCACCACCATGATGTGGTCGGCGATCGGCGCCAGCGACACGAACTTCTTGATCCCGCGGACGTCGAAACCACCGTCACGAGAACGCATTTCGGTGTGCACGATCTGCAGGTCGGAGCCGCCCGACTCCTCGGAGGCGCCGATGCACAACACGGCCTGCCCGCGGATAGCCCGCTCGCCGACGTCCTTCAAGTATGGGGACTTGCCGAAGCGGCGCAGGATGGCGATCGCCGAATCGTGCAGGCTGACCCCCACGCCGATGCCGGCCGACGACAGCCGGCCCAGGGCAAAGGCGAGTTCGATCAGTTTGCCGACGTCGGGCAGCGCGCCGTCGGCCCACTTCTCGCTGAACACCCCGGCCGCGCCCAGATGCTCGATCACCTCGCGCGGAAATCGTTGCCGCGCCTCGGCGTTAGCGGTCCAGGAGACGACGCGCTGATCGAAGGCGTCGGCGAGCAGGGCGCGGTAGTCGGCGAGCCCGACGCCGGCCGCATCGGTGAGCGTCATGTCAGTCCACCGCCTCCAGCGAACGCCGCACCTCAAGGCGGCGCAGTTTGCCCGAGGAGGTGCGGGGCAGCGACCCCGGCGCCAGGAACACCACGTCGGACGGCACCACCCCGCACACCGAGGCGACGCGCTGAATGACCTCGGCGCGGGCGCCCTCCTGATCGGGTCCGCGG
>NZ_LZKC01000081.1:0-14469 GCF_001672685.1 Mycobacterium sp. E2462 | reverse complement strand
AGGACTGGATCCGCGATTTCTCGTCCTACGAGACGAGCTTCGACGGCGACCTGGTGGACGCCATGAACGCCGCGCTGCTCGCGCTGGATCCCGACGCTCGCACCGTGCCTTACATGCTTTCCGGTGGCACCGATGCGAAAGCGTTCGCCCGCTTGGGAATTCGTTGCTTCGGGTTCAGCCCGTTGCGCCTGCCGCCGGACCTGGATTTCAGCGCGGCGTTCATGGCGTCCACCAGGTCGCCGTCGAAGCTCGTCTCGTAGGACGAGAAATCGCGGATCCATTCGCGGGTCACGTCCGGGCCGATCAGTTCGTCGATCTCGGCCTCGAACGCCTCTTTGCGGCCCGGCAGGATCCGGCAGTCGACCACCGCTTCGGCGATCGCCGGGACGACGTTGGCCTTGTAACCAGCCTTGAGCATGGTGGGGTTGGCGGTGTCATACAGGACCGCCTTGAGCATCCGGGCCGTCGGCCCGAGCTTGTCGATAGCCCCCTCGACGTCCGGAGACTCGACGTCGAACTCGAACCCGGTCTCCTCGCTGACGGCCGCGAGGAATTGGCTGACAGTGTCGGTGAGCACCAGCGGGAAGCGGTGCCTGCCCAAGCGGGCCACTGCCTCGGCGACCGCGGTGACGGCGTTCTGGTCGTGCACCATCGAGCCGTGACCCGCCGGCCCGCGGGCGGTCAACCGCATCCAGGACAGCCCCTTCTCGGCCGTCTCGATCAGGTACAGCCGGCGCTCGGTGCCGTCGGGCCGCGGCACCGTCAGGGAGAATCCGCCGACCTCACCGATCGCCTCGGTGACACCGTCGAACAGCTCGGGCCGGTTGTCCACCAGCCACTGCGCCCCGTACGTGCCGCCGTGCTCCTCGTCGGCGAGAAAGGCGAACACCAGGTCTCGCGGGGGCACGATGCCGGCCCGTTTCAGCTGGCGGGCCACCACGATCATCATGCCGACCATGTCCTTCATGTCGACCGCGCCGCGCCCCCAGACGAATCCGTCTTTGATCGCGCCCGAGAAGGGGTGCACGCTCCACTCAGTCGGCTCGGCCGGCACCACGTCGAGGTGGCCGTGGATGAGCAGGGCACCGCGCCCGGAGTCCGCGCCCGGCAGACGGGCGATCACGTTGCCGCGGCCGGGTCCGCCGGACTCGACGTACTGCGGCGCGTAGCCGACCTCCGCGAGCTGCTCGGCGACCCACTGGGCGCATTCGGCCTCGCCCTGGGTCGTCTCCGGTTCGCCGGTGTTGGTGGTGTCGAACCGGATCAACCTGCTGACGACCTCCACCACATCGTCGCCCGGGTCGGTGGGGGCGTCGGCCGCCCCGCTCTGAAGGCTCACAACCAACGTTCCTACCATTGCCGTCGCCGCCGGGCTCGGGTCGCGCCGCCCGGCTGGGTTGGGCGCCGGTGCGACAATCCGATAGCCTTAGCTGCCAACCCATGCGGTTGGTCTGGTCCGAGTGGCGGAATGGCAGACGCGCTAGCTTGAGGTGCTAGTGCCCTACTAATGGGCGTGGGGGTTCAAGTCCCCCCTCGGACACGCGTGCGACATCCGGTCAAATAGGCGGCCAACTTCTTGCGTGCGCCCTCGCACGATTCGGTATGCGTAGACTCGGCGTAGCGTTAGCCCGGTCTCTTCCGACCAGCGACAGGTCCTTTGCGATGCATGACGGTGCCCACATAGGCGTTGAGATCGATCTCGACGCTTTGTGGGCCGCTGTGCCCTGCCCCACGCTGGTCGTCGACCGCGCCGGCGCCGTGCACGCCCTGAGCACCTCTGCGCAGTCCCTGCTGCCGGGCACCACACCGGGCGACGAGATCGCCGCCGCGATCGACTGGCTTGCCGACGCGCATCACCGTCTCGTTCAAGCGCCGCCGGCCTCTGGCGCCGCTGCCGTCAAGGACCAGCGCTTGGCGTCGGGCAGCGTGGGCAGCCGCAAGTTCGACGCCTACGCTGCCGTGCTGCCCAGCGGCGAGGTGGCGTGGTCCCTGGTCGAGGACACCGGCCAGTTGCTGCGAGAGGCACAGGAGGCGCTGGCGCGCGAACAGGAGCGCACCGCGATCCTGCTCGAGGCGTCCTCGGTTCTGACGGCGTCGCTCAACGTCGACCGTTGCCGCGAGGCGACCGTGCAACTGGCCGCCCGCCATCTGGCCGACGCCGCCGTGCTGGTCGCCCCGTCGGCGGGCCGCGGCCGGCGGCTGCCCGTCTTCTACAGCGGTGCGGCCGGGGCGGTCGAACAGTGCAGCGTCGACGCCGACCCCGCGGCGGTCGCGGGACTCAGCGAGGCACTGCACGGCTTCCCGCCGGTGTCCTCAAGCTGGATCGACGCCGCGACCGTGCCGGAATGGCTTGTGCCGCAAGAGTTTTCGGGTGCAGTCGGTTCGGTGATGATCCTGTCGCTGCCGGGGCACGGCGTCTCGGCGGGGGCGCTGGTCCTGCTGCGCCGGGCCGATCGACCGGTGCACAACGCGGAGGATGAGGTTTTCGCCGGGATGTTCGCCGCGCGCGCCGGCGCGGCGCTGTCGGCCGCGCGCCTCTACGCCGAGCAGGCGGCCATCACCCGCACGCTGATGCGCGATCTGTTGCCACCACCGCTGCACGGCTTGCACGGCATCGAGTTCGCCGGCGGCTATCGCGCGTCGAAGGACTACGAGGTTGTCGGGGGCGACTTCTACGACTTCCACCCCGCCGCCACCCCGGAGGACGAGACCCTGGTGGTGCTCGGTGACGTGTGCGGCAAGGGGCTGGAGGCCGCCGTCATGACCGGCAAGATCCGCAACACACTGCAGGCCCTGACGCCGCTCGCCCAGGATCACGAGGGCGTACTGACGCTGCTCAACCGGGCGATGTTGTCGTCCGACCACACCAGGTTCGCGACGCTCGTCCTGGCGTCGGTGGCTTACCGCGACGGCGAGGTGGTGCTGCGCCTGACCAGCGCCGGGCATCCCCCGCCGCTGATCGTTCGGGACAACGGGCAGGTCGAGGAGGCCGACACCAAGGGCACGCTGGTCGGCGCCCTGCCGCGCATCACCGTGCAGTCCTTCGAGACGTCGCTGGCGCCCGGGGAAACCTGCGTGCTCTACACCGACGGGATCACCGAGGCGCGCGGCGGCCCGCTCGGTGGCGACTTCTTCGGCGAGCAGCGCCTCGCCGCGGCCCTGACCGGATGCGCCGGCATGCCGGCCGAGGCCGTCGTCGAACGCGTCCTGATGCTGACCACGCAGTGGGTCGGAAAGCGCGTGCACGACGACATCGCCGTGGTCGCCATCACCGCGCCACAGCGCACCCACCTCAGCGCCGTCGACGGCCACACCCGGGGCAGGTACGTGGCATGAGGTCCCACGATGCCGAGACCACCGAAACCCGCGCCGACGAGCAAGCCGTCGTGCGGGATCGGCTTTGGGGCGCGCTCACCGACCGTGACGAATATGCCGCGGCGGCAACGGTTTTCGCCGCCATGGACGCCGGCATGGCGGCCGAGGACGTCCTGCTCGATGTGATCGCGCCGGTGCAGCACAAGGTGGGCACCGAATGGGCCGCCAACCGGATCAGCGTCGCCCAGGAACACGCGGCCACCGCGATCAACGATCGGGTGATCGCCGCGCTCGCCCACCACCCGGCGGGCCAAACGCCCGGGCACGGCGGCCGGGTCAGCCTGGCCTGCGTCGACGGCGAATGGCACGCGCTGCCGGCCCGGCTGCTCGCGGAGGTGCTGCGGTTGCGGGGCTGGCAGGTCGACTTCCTCGGCGCCCAGGTGCCCACCCCGCACCTGATTGCGCACCTGCACCAGCACGGCCCCGATGTGGTGGCGCTGTCCTGCTCGATTCCGGTCCGGCTGCCCAACGCGCACGCCGCGATCATCGCGTGCCAGGCCGCCGGCTACCCGGTGCTGGCCGGCGGCGCCGCCTTCGGCCGCGACGGCCGCTTCGCCCGCCAGCTGGGCGCGGACGCCTGGGCGCCCGACGCCCGCGCGGCCGCCGAACGCCTCGGCAACGGCTTCTCCACCGTGCGCCGGGCGCTGGGCCGCCAGCCGGTCGACGACCTGCCGCACCTGATCGACCAGGAATACACGATGGTCAGCCGGACCGCCGCGCAGCTGGTCAAGTCGACGGTCACCGACTTGGAGAACCGCTTCCCGGCCATGAGCGCTTACACCGAAGAGCAGCACCAGCACACCGTCGAAGACATCGCCCACATCGTCGATTTCCTCACCGTCGCCCTGTACACCGACGACGACGCGTTGTTCACCGATTTCATCGGCTGGACCGCCGAGATCCTCCTCGCCCGCGGCGTGCCTGCCGCCTCGCTGCACCCGGCACTCGACTTGCTGACCGCGCAACTCAACGATTTCCCCCGCAGTCAGCGCCTGTTGCGGGCCGCAACCGATGCCCTCGCCGCCATTGCCAGCCCGGGAGCCGCCGAATGAACCTCTCCTTGAGCGTCGCGACCACGGCGCGGTCGGCTCGCCTGCACGTGGCGGGTGACCTGGTCTACGAGACCACCGACAACCTGGTGGACGCCGTCGGTGAGTTGCTCGCCCAGCACCCCGGCCTGGCGCACCTGCACCTCGACCTGTCCGAGTTGGCGTTCTGCGATTCCGCCGGCCTGTCCGGCTTGCTGCTGGTGCGCCGCCGCACCTACCAGGCCGGCGTGCTCCTGCACCTCGACCACCGGCCCCGCTTCCTCGAGCGAATTCTCGACATCACCGGCACTTTCGACCACCTGGTCACCACCGGTGCCGCCGAGGCGTCCGGCCCCGACCGGCGGGGCCAGAACGCTCCCGGCGAGTCCGGGGTCCGCTGAACGCCCGCCTCCATCACCACCGGGATTGATCGGCCCACCCGATCACAGCGATCGCGATTCGCGTCTTTTTCTTTGCATCGGCAGGCGGCACCATGTAGGCATGCCACCCGGACCCCGACTCGTCGGGTGGCGCAGGAAAGACCGCCGCCGCCAGACGTTCAGCTCTTGAAAACCCGCCGCCCCCGGAAGAGACATGACCTCGTCGACGCCCGCATCGCTGCGCTATGACCCCGCCGACACCGCCGTCGTCGTCATCGACCCGCAGAACGACGTCCTGAGCCCCACCGGCACCAGCTGGGAGCTGTTGCAGGCCAGCGTCGTGGAGAACGACACGGTGCGCCACCTGGTGGAGCTGCTCACCGCCGCCCGGGACAACCGCTATCCCGTCTTCATCTCGCCGCACTACTTCTACCCCACCGACCACCGCTGGCTCTTCAACGGTCCGCTCGAGTCGGAGGAGTTGCGCACCAACACATTCGGGCGCAGCGGCGCGCTGAACCTGACCGGTTTCGCGGGCTCCGGGGCGGACTGGCTCGAGGAGCTCAAGCCGTTCGTCGAGGACCCCGCCACCGTGGTCGCCAGCCCGCACAAGGTATGGGGACCGCAAACCAACGACCTCGTGCTGCAGCTGCGCAAGCGGCGCATCAACACGGTCCTCTTGTGCGGCATGCTGGCCAACATCTGCGTGGAGTCACACCTGCGCGACCTGCTCGAGCAAGGATTTCAGGTGGCGGTGGTTCGCGACGCCACCGCCGGCCCGCGGCACCCGGTCTGGGGCGACGGTTACCAGGCAGCGCTGATCAACTACGCCTTCCTCGCCCACGCCGTTCCGAGCACCAGCGAGGCCGTGGCGGCGATGACCGGCTGACCTCGTTTCACGGCGGTTCACGACTGAGAATGGACGGACAACGATGCGCGAACTGGATTTAGCGGCCGACGGTGCAGCGGACTTCAGCGGTGGCGACGTGTATTTCATCGGCAACGCCACCACGCTGATCCGATTCGGCGGGTTGACGATCCTCACCGACCCCGCCTTTTTGCACAAGGGCGAGCACGTCGACCTCGGGCATGGCATCTGGGCGCGCCGCGAGGTCGAGCCGGCCTGCCAAGTCGCCGACCTCCCGCCGATCGACCTGATCGTGTTATCCCATTACCACGGCGACCATTTCGACGACGTCGCCGCCGAAGAGCTCGACAAGACGCTACCGATCGTCTCGACGGCGGACGCGGTCGGCAAGCTCGCCGCCCTGGGCTTCGAGCGCGGCCACGCCCTGGACACCTGGCAAGCGCTGCGGGTGCGCAAAGGCGAAGCGACGCTGACGATTACCGCGATGCCGGCCAAGCACGCCGCCGACGAGGCGGTCGAGCAGCTGCTGATGCCCGTCAACGGGCACCTGCTGGACTTCGGCCGCGACGGCGAGCTGTTGTACCGCCTGTACATCACCGGTGACACCATGCTGGTCGACAGGCTCGAGGACATCCCGCGGCGGTATCCCGGCATCGACCTCGGCCTAATCCACAGCGGCGGCACCACGTTTTTGGTGACGGTGGTGACGATGACGGGCGAGCAGGCGGTGCGGGCCGTCGAGATCACCAGGCCGCGCGCCGCTATTCCCATCCACTACAACGACTTCTCCGTCTTCTTGTCCGGGCTCGACGACTTCAAGAAGGCGGCCGAGGCGTCCAGCGCCGAGACGGAGTTCGTCTACCTGGCGCACGGCGAAAGCTACTCGTTCACCCCGCAGCCGGCCCCGCGCGGCGCTTGAAACCCGTTCGCCGCCAACCGGTTCGACTGCGGCGCGCTCAGCTAGCTGGTTGACGCCTTCGGTGATCGACGGCGTGGCGGGAGCGGTCCGGCTGGGCGAGCCTCGACGTCGAGGCGCTCGCAGCGACCACCGCCAGCCCTGCTCGCCCAGGGTTCCTGTCAGCGCCTTGCCGCCCGAAGCAGAACCCGATGGCCACCGGGTTCAGCTTTGGGGACGCCTCCGGGGCGTCGTGCGTCGTAAGGAGACGCTCATCGGGTGGGACGGGCCGATCCGCACCGCCGACGGCGCGGCCAAAGAGTTGTGAACGCCGCCACCGGACGTAGGGTTGGGGCAGACCCATGAACCGACCGAACGGCTTCCTCCGGCGAGCGGCGACGCGGACCTTCCGCGACCGTCGGGAGGCAGGCCGCGCGGTGGCCGAGGAGTTGGCGCCGTACCGGGACCGCGGTGACGTGCTGGTGTTCGGGCTGGCCCGCGGGGGCGTGCCGGTGGCGCGGGAGGTCGCCAGGGCGCTGCGCGCCCCGCTCGACGTCTTCCTGGTGCGCAAACTCGGCGTGCCGCGCTGGTCGGAGCTGGCGATGGGCGCGGTGGCCAGCGGCGGCACCGTGGTGATGAACGACGACGTGGTGGCCAACCTGCGCATCACCGAGCAGCAGGTGCGCGACGTGATCGCCACCGAGACGGTCGAACTCGAGCGGCGCGAGCAGGCGTACCGCGGCGGCCGGCGGATCGCCGATCTGCGCGACAAGGTGGTAATCCTGGTCGACGACGGCATCGCCACCGGCGCCAGCATGGTGGCGGCCGTCAGGGCGGTGCGCGCCGCCGGCGCCCGGTCGATCGTGGTGGCGGTCCCGGTGGGCCCGCAATCCGCTTGCCGCGAGCTCGGGAGCGAGGCCGATCACGTCGTGTGCGCGACGACACCGCCCGGATTCGAGGCGGTCGGCCAGGTATACGGCGATTTCCACCAGGTCGGCGACGACGAGGTGCGCGAGCTACTGCGCACGCCGATCGGATGAGCGCGGCGAGCGCCGCGCCTACTTCGCGGGTTCGTCGCCGCGGCCCTCCGCCGGAACCGCCGACTGCGTCGGCTCCGCGTCGGCCTCGGCTTCGGTGTGGCCCTCGCCGGATTCTTCCTCCGGATAGTCCACGTAGCTGTCCTCGTCGGCGGCCGCCTCGCCGTCGGGCTCGGCCTCGACGCCCGCGTCGCGGCGTTGGCGCTCCCGCAGCGCGTCGACGATCAGCAGCACCACGCCCACGACGCTGGCCGCGATGCACACCCAAGCAACCAGCTCGTTGCTGGTGACGACGGCGAACACCAGCGCGACGAGCCCGATCAGGGCCAGAACCAGCGCAATGACGAGCATCGGTCACCCTCCCAGGGGACGAACGGACCGCCGGGTCCGGTGCGCCGAGCTCAAGGCCCGGCGAACGCCGGCACGACCGGAGGGGCTAGTTGTTGCCGCGATTGAACTGGTCGAAGCCACCCGCGTCGGCGCTCGAGTCGACCGGGGCGGCGGACCCGCGCTGCCCGAGCTCCTCCAGCTGGGATTCCAGGTAGGTCTTGAGCCGGGTGCGGTACTCGCGCTCGAAGGTGCGCAGCTGCTCGAGGCGGCCTTCCAGCACGGTGCGCTGCTGGTTGATGGTGCCCATGATCTCGGAGTGCTTGCGCTCGGCGTCGGCCTGCAGGGCGTCGGCCTTCTCCTGGGCCTGCCGCAACTGCGTCTCCGAGCGGGTCTGGGCGTCGGCCAGCATCGAGTCGGCGCGCTGGCGGGCCTCGGTGACCGTGGTTTCGGCGGTGTGCCGCGCCTCGCTGAGGATCTGGTCGGCGTTGGCGCGGGCGTCGGCCAGCATCTTCTCCGACTCGGCCTTGGCCGTGGTCGTCAGCCGGTCGGCGGTGTCCTGGGCCAGGGTCAGCACCCTGGCGGCCTTCATGGCCTGCTCCTCGTTCGACGCCGCGGACGCACTGGACACCGGCGCCGGGGCCGGGGTCGGCTTGACGGGCTCGGGCTCTGCGACCGGGATTGCCTGCGTGGGCGCGGCGGCGACCGCGGCGGGGGCGGCACCGCCGCCGGAGGCCAGCTCGTGGTCCAGCTCTTCGATCCGTTGACGCAGATCGCTGTTCTCTTCGATGAGCCGCGTCAGCTCGGCTTCCACCAAGTCGAGGAAGGCGTCGACCTCGTCTTCGTTGTAGCCCCGCTTGCCGATCGGTGGCTTACTGAACGCCACATTGTGGACGTCGGCTGGTGTAAGCGGCATTGTTTCGTCCCCTCAAGTTCCTGTCGAACGTTGCAGAAAGTGTAGAACGCAGTGGTAGCCGTCGTGCAACTGCCGTCCATCCTGTCACACGCGACGCGACCGTCGCGGATTAGCCCAATAAATAAGAACCAATTTCAAACAGTCAGGCCAATAAAATCGGAAACCTTGGAATTTTTAAATCGGGGCCGCCAAACCGACGCTAAAACGTGGCCGAACCGTCTCCGGATCGGAAGTCGGCGTGCCGAAGCGCCGCAATTCCGGCGGGGCGGTGCGGCCGGGATCGGATCAGGCCGCGGCGCCGAACGCCAGCTGCATCCCGATGAACGCGACCAACAGCAGGACCATGATCGACAGGTCGAATCGGACCGCGCCGATGGTCAGCTGCGGGATGAGCCGGCGCAGTAGCTTCACCGGCGGATCGGTGATCGACATGATGATCTCCAGCACCACCACGGTGATGCCGGTGGGATGCCAGTCGCGGCTGAACGACCGGATGAATTCGACGACGACCCGTGCGATGAGCAGCAGCCAGAAAATGAACAGCGCGAACCCAAGGATCTGAAAGAACAGCACCAACTGAAGAGCCCCGACCTTACCCGATGAGATGTCAAGCGCCGCGGACCGGCGCGGCGCCTGCCAGCGTACCGACCCGTGGCGTCGGCACCCACTCGGTGGCTCGCGCGCCGACGGGTAAGTGCGGCAGGCCGCGACCCGACGAGCCGCGGCCTAGCACGTTGTGGTGAGCCTATTGGTAAGCGTAGAAACCGGTTTCGGCGATCCGGCGGCGTTCCTCCGGCGACACGTCGACATCGGCGGGCGAGAGCAAGAACACTTTCGTCGCGACCTTGTCGAAGGAGCCGCGCAGCGCGAACGCCAGGCCCGCCGCGAAGTCGACGAGGCGCTTGGCGTCGGCGTTGTCCATCGACACCAGGTCCATGATGACCGGGGTGCCGTCGCGGAACCGTTCACCGATCGTGCGGGCCTCGCTGTAGTCCTTCGGGCGCAGCGTGGTGATCTTGGAGAGCGGGTGCCCTTCCTCGAACATCATCGCCATCCGGCGGGGGTCCATCGCCAGCGCGCCGCGGGTGGAGTTGCGCAGCCACGACCCGAAGCGAGGGCTTTGCCGGTTCATGTCGGGGCGGTCGAACTCGCGGGGGTGCACCGCGGCGTAGCGGGGCTCCTCGGCGTACCCGCCGCGGTACCCGGGCGGCGGCGCGTCGTACTCGGGCTCGGGCCTCAGTTCGGCGCGCGGGTCGTCGTAGTCGCGCCCGTCATAACGGCCATATCCGTCGTCGAATCGGGGGCGTGGAAAACCGCGGGAAGGGGCGCGGTCGTCGTAATACTCGTCTTCGTAGTCGTCCATCGGGGCCATACCGAAATAGGCCTTGACTTTGTGCAGTGTGCTCATCGTGTTGACCCTTCTAGCCCCTGGGATTTCTGTTGTTAGTGATGAAGGTGTTACTACAGTGACTACTTACGGTGACGGTAGCCGCCGCGGGCCCATTAGCGCGGTACCGACACGCACACATGTCGCACCGTGTTTGACGGCAATTTCGAAGTCGTTGGACATGCCCGCCGACAGGCCCACGGCGTCGCGGTGCGACTCGAGGATCCGCGAGTGCTCCGCCTGCAGCCGCTCGAACGCGGCGCGCGGATCCGAGTCCAGCGGCGGGATCCCCATCAGCCCGACGAGTCTCAGCTTGTCCGAACCCGCTACCTGCGCACATACCTCGTCGACCGCACCCGGCCGGCCGACGTCCACCCCGCCGCGCGACTCGTCGCCATCGAGGCTGACCTGCACGTAGACGCGCAGGGGGTCGCGGCGGTGCCCGTCAGCCTGCGCCGCGGCCACGCCCCGGTCCAGCGCCGAGGCCAGCTGCCGGCTGTCCACCGAATGCGCGGTGTGCGCCCACCGCGCGACGGATCGGGCCTTGTTCCGCTGGATGTGGCCCACCATGTGCCAGCGCGGCGCGGCGTCCGCCCGTCCGAGCGCCGCCAGCTGGCGCGTGACATCGGTCACCTTCGCGGTTGCCTCCTGGTCGCGGGATTCCCCGACGGCCCGACAGCCCAGGCGGGACAGGATGACCACGTCGGTCGCCGGGAAGAACTTGGTGATCGGCAGCAACTCAATCTCGCTGACGTGGCGTCCCGCGGCCGCCGCCGCGTCGGCGAGCCGCGACCGCACCGCCGCGAGTGCGTGGGTGAGTTCGGCCTCGCGATCCCCCGGGTTCGCCGGGGGCGCCGTGTCCGCCATCGCGGTCACTCCATCCAGATCACGGAGGCCAGCCGACCGGTCGGCGCGTCCCGACGATGGCTGAACAAGGCGGGGTCGGCCACGGTGCAGCGCGGATCGGTGTCGACCGCCTCGACGCCCAGCCGTCGCAGCTGACCGGCGATCCCGGCCCGCAGGTCCAGGCCGGGCGTGCCGGCCGCGGTCGTGGTGCGGCTGCCGGGCAGCGCCGTCTCGACCTCGTCGGCCATGGCCGCGGGAACTTCGTAGTTGCGCCCACTGACCGCGGGGCCCAGCAACGCCGAGATGTCACCGGGCTGCGCGCCCAGGGCCAGCATCGCCTCGACCGCGCGGGCCACGACGCCGCGTTGGGCGCCGACCCGGCCGGCGTGCACGGCGCCGACCACACCGGCACGGGCGTCGGCCAGCAACACCGGAACGCAGTCCGCGGTCACCACCGCCAGCGCCAGCCGCGGCGTGCGCGTGACCAGGGCGTCGGTGTCGTCGAACGCGGTGTCGCGCGGCCCGTCGGCCACCTCGACGCGGTCGCCGTGCACCTGGTTCATCCAGACGACGCGGTCTTGCGGCAGGCGGATCGCGGCGGCCAGCCGGGCCCGGTTGGCGGCCACGGCCTTCGGCGCGTCCCCGACGTGGTCGCCCAGGTTGAAGGTGTCGAACGGGGGCCTGGACACACCGCCCGCACGCGTGGTGGTCACCCGCCGGATCCGAACGCTCACACGACCAGTATCCCCAAAGCCGTTGTCGGCCAGGGTCTCCGTCGCCACCGACAGCCCCGCCTCAGCGGCGCATGAACGGCGGCACGTCGACGTCGTCGTCCTCGCCGCCGATGTTGAGCGTGGCGCCGTTGGTGTGCAGCGGCACGCTGACGGCGTCGACCGGCTCGAAGAGCGTCGAGGTGAGCTTGCCGGCCTTGGCCGACTCGATGCGGTGAGCGCCGCCGGTCTTCTCGGTGCCGGTGCTGCCGACGACGGGCTTGCGGCCCGCGCCCGCGGCGTCGAAGCCCGCGGCGATGACGGTGACGCGCACCTCGTCGCCGAGCGAGTCGTCGATCACGGTACCGAAGATGATGTTGGCGTCCTGGTGGGCGGCGTCCTGGACCAGCGAGGCGGCCTCGTTGATCTCGAACAGGCCCAGGTCGCTGCCGCCGGCGATCGACATCAGCACCCCGTGCGCGCCCTCCATCGAGGCTTCGAGCAGCGGCGAGTTGATGGCGATCTCGGCGGCCTTGAGCGAGCGGCCCTCGCCGCGCGCGGACCCGATGCCCATCAGCGCGGTCCCCGCGCCGGACATGATGCCCTTGACGTCGGCAAAGTCGACGTTGATCAGGCCGGGCGTGGTGATCAGGTCGGTGATGCCCTGCACACCGTTGAGCAGCACCTCGTCGGCGCTGCGGAACGCGTCCATCAGCGACACGGCGGCGTCGCCCATCTGCAGCAGGCGGTCGTTGGGGATCACGATCAGGGTGTCGCAGCTTTCGCGCAGCGCCGCGATGCCGCTTTCGGCCTGGTTGCCGCGCCGCTTGCCCTCGAAGGAGAACGGACGGGTGACCACGCCGACGGTCAGCGCGCCCAGCTTGCGCGCGATGCTGGCGACCACCGGCGCTCCACCGGTGCCGGTGCCGCCGCCCTCGCCGGCGGTGACGAACACCATGTCGGCGCCGCGCAGCAGCTCCTCGATCTCGTCCTTGGCGTCCTCGGCGGCCTTGCGGCCGACCTCGGGGTCGGCGCCGGCGCCCAGGCCGCGGGTGGATTCGCGGCCGACGTCGAGTTTGACGTCGGCGTCGCTCATCAGCAGGGCCTGCGCGTCGGTGTTGATCGCGATGAACTCGACGCCCTTGAGGCCTTGTTCGATCATTCGGTTCACGGCGTTGACGCCGCCGCCACCGATACCCACGACCTTGATGACGGCCAGGTAGTTATGCGGGGGGGTCATCATTCGGGTTCCTCCCTGGTGGGACTGCGTTCCTGGTGGGTGTGTGGTGGTCGGTCGCGGCCCTCCCCGGCAAACTCTCAACCTCAACCATAGAGTTAGAGTTATGTCAAGTAGTTCCGCGCAACCAGAACGGTATGGGCAGGGCGCGCGCGAACCCGGCAGGCGCGCCGACGCGCCGCACGCTTTTTTCCCGCAGCCCGCGCCCCTATTTGACGGTCGGCAGGTCGGGACTGGAGACGTCGTAGGTGTGCCCCGGCTGGGTGAGCAGCGCGGCCAGCTTCTCCGCCTTCTCTTCGGTCCGGTCGGTGGTTCCCCAGGTCACCACCCGGCCGTCGCCCAGCGTGAGGGTGATCGAGGCGACCGAGGGCGCCGCGATCCGCCCGACCTCGCTGGCGACCTCGGGTCGCAGCGCAGTCAGCACCTGCAGCGCCGCCTTGGTCGCCGGATCGTTGGGCCCGGGATCGGCGACGTCGAGGTACGGCAGCGCCGGTGGCGGCGGTCCCGTCGCGAAGTCGACACCGTCGCGGTCGAACAGGTGGGGGCCGTCGGGAAAGTCCTTGACCGCTACCGGGATTCGCTCGACGATGGTGATCCGCAGCGCGGACGGATACTGGCGCTGCACGCGGGCGCTGGCGACCCGCCGGATCGCCGCCACCCGATCGGCAACCTGGCTGGTGTTGATCTGCAGCAGCGGGGTTCCCGGACGGACCCGCGCCGCGTCGAGGACCTCCTCGCGGGTCACCACCCCGGTGCCCACCACCACGATGTTGCGCGCTGACATCGCCGGGGTGAAGTAGAGGATCAGCGCCAGGCCGACGCCCGCAATCACCAGTAACACCGTCACCAGCAGCATCTTCAGGCCGCGCACCACCCCGCGCGCGGGTTTCTGCGGTGCGCGTGGCCCGCTGCCCGCCCGCCCGCTGACCCGGCGCTTGGCCTCGCGGCGCGCCTCCTCGATCGCGGTGGCGCGGGCCTGCGCGGCGCGCCGTTCGGCGCGCTCTCGCCGGGCCCGGCGGCGCGGCCCCTCGAACTCGTCGTCCTGCTCGCCCGCCTCGTCCGCGGCGGGGCCCCCAACGAAGATCGGCTCGGTGGCCGAATCGTCGAAGCCGCCCCCCGGTTCGCCGACCACGTGCGCCGGGGTGGCGTCGTTGGGCTGCGTCATCGCCGCACCCCGGGCCGGCCGGGTACGTCGCGGCTCGCCCGGCCGCGCAGGGCCGTGACGATCTCGGGCCCCAGCAGCGTCACGTCCCCCGCGCCCATGGTGACGATGACGTCACCGGGCCCGGCGGCGGCGGCGACCTGCTCGGGGACCGCGGAGAAGTTCGGTAGGTAGCGCACCGGCGCGCTGACGTGTTCGGCGACGCTGGCGCCGCTGACCCCGGCCAGCGGCTGCTCGCGCGCGCCGTAGACGTCCAAGACGAAGACCTCGTCCGCCGCGTCCAGTGCGGCGCCGAACTCCT
>NZ_LZKC01000080.1:0-770 GCF_001672685.1 Mycobacterium sp. E2462 | reverse complement strand
GCCGCCGAACACCCTGACCAACTCGACACAAGTGCTCAAGGACCTGATGCTCCCGACGGGTCCGCCCTCATGAGGCGCGCGGTGGCCGTACTAGCCTGCGGCGCAGTACTTTCAACGCTGTCAGGCTGTGGATGGCGCGGCCTGAACTCGTTCACGCTTCCCGGCACCGCGGGCGGCGGCCCGGGCGCCTACACCGTTCAGGCGCAGATGCCCGACGTGGTCACCATTCAGGAGAACACCCGGGTTCGGGTCGACGACGTCAACGTCGGCAACGTCACCAAGATCGAGCTGCAAGACTGGCACGCGTTGGTGACCATGCGCATCAATGGTGACGTCCACCTGCCCGCCAATGCGGCGGCCAAGCTGGGGCAGACCAGCCTGCTTGGTTCCATGCACATCGAGCTCGCGCCTCCCAAGGACGAGCCGCCGGTCGGCCAGCTCAAGAACGGCGCGGTCATCCCGTTGGCGCGGGCCAGCCTGTATCCCACGACCGAGCAGACGCTGGCGTCGGTGTCCATCCTGTTGAACGGCGGGGGCATCGCGCAGCTGCAGGAAATCAACCAGGCGGTGGCGAAGGCCTTCGCCGGGCGCGAAAACGACATGCGCAGCCTGCTCAACCAACTCGACGAGTTCATCGCGCGCACCAACGACCAGACCGACGACATCATCACCGCCGCGGAGAACCTCAACGGCCTGGTCGGTCAGGTCGCGGCCCAGGACCCGGTGGTCGACAAGGCGTTGCTGACGGTGCCCAAGGCGCTCGACGTGGT
>NZ_LZKC01000079.1:0-9099 GCF_001672685.1 Mycobacterium sp. E2462 | reverse complement strand
TTGACGCCTCGGGGTCGTCGCCACCACCGCCGCCGGCGCCGGCACCGCCCCCGGCGCCCACGTCGTCGGCGGCGGCCCCGCCGCCCAGCACCACCCCGGCCGGCCCCCGGCAGGTCACCTACTCGGTGACCGGCACCAAAGCCCCCGGTGACATCATCTCGGTGACCTACGTCGACGCGTCGGGCCGGCGTCGCACCCAGCACAACGTCTACATCCCGTGGTCGATCACGGTCACCCCGATTTCGCAGTCCGACGTCGGCTCGGTCGAGGCGTCCAGCCTGTTCCGGGTCAGCCGGCTGAACTGCTCGATCACGACCAGCGACGGCACCGTGTTGTCGTCGAACAGCAGCGACGCGCCGCAGACGAGCTGCTAGATGGTGAGCAGATACTCGGCGTATCGCCGCGCGGTGGGGGACGACACCATCGCGCCCGACGTCATCGACCGCATCCTGATCGGGGCGTGCGCCGCCGTCTGGCTGGTGTTGCTGGGGGTGAGCGTCGCCGCCACCGTCGCGCTGGTCGACTTGGGTCGGGGCTTCCACAAGGCCGCCAGCAGCCCGCACACGACCTGGGTGCTGTACGCCGTCATCGTCGTTTCCGCGCTGATCATCGCCGGGGCGATCCCGATGCTGCTGCGGGCGCGCAGGCTGGCCCAGTCCGAGCCGGCCGCACGCGCGATGACGGCGCCCGACAGGCCGCCTGTGCGCCTGATGTCGCAGGCGCCGCGCACCGCCGCCGAGCGCGACAAGCGGCCGCGCTTCTCGGCCGCCACGACGCCGACCCCCGAGCCGGCCGGCGAGGCCGTGGACCGGGTCTGGCTGCGCGGCACGGTCCTGCTGGTCGGCACCATGGGCGTGGCCCTCGTCGCGGTCTCGACGGCGACGTACCTGATGGCGGTCGGCCACGACGGCGGCTCGTGGATCGCCTACGGCCTGGCCGGTGTCGTGACCGCGGCGATGCCGGCAGTCGAGTGGTGGCACGTCCGCCAGTTGCGCACCCTCGCGGCCGACGCCTAGCCGGGGCTCGATCCCGCGGCACCCCTTGCGGCCGGTCGCACCCGCGTCTGCCCAGCAGGCCACGCCCGCCGACAGCAGCCCCACAAACCGCAACGACGCGGGCCGCGCTCAAAGCGGGCCCGCGTCGTTGGCGAACTACTACTAGTGGTGACCGTTCTGGCCGTTGGAGCCGTGGCCGTTCGAGCCATGGCCGTTGGAGCCGTTCGATCCGGCGATGCTGCCCTGATGCTCGCGCAGGGCGGTCAGCGACCGCTGCTCGGCGCTGTGCGCCGCCTCGCGCAAGGCCGCGTCCTCCGACGCCGGGTCGGCGAACAGGAAGCTACCGCTGCCCGGCGAACCGCCCGAGCCGAGCTTGTTCATCCGCTTGGGCAGCGCCGCGCCCTGGTACTCCAGCGGCAGCGGGTGACCGTGGTCGTCGACCGGTCCCAGCGGCTGGTGCAGCTCGACGTAGGCGCCGTGCGGCAACCGCTTGATGATGCCGGTCTCGATGCCGTGCTCGAGCACGCCGCGGTCGCTGCGCTGCAACCCGATGCACCACCGGTAGGTGATGAAGTAGATCAGCGGCGGCAAGATCACCATGCCGATGCGCCCGATCCAGGTCGTCGCGTTCAGCGAGATCTGGAACTTCAGCGCGATGATGTCGTTCATCGCGGCGAGAGTGAGCAGCATGTAGAACGCGATCGCCATCGCGCCGATCGAGGTGCGGACCGGAGCGTCACGCGGGCGCTGCAGCAGGTTGTGGTGCGCGTAGTCGCCGCTGAACCGCTTCTCCAGGAAGGGGTAGACGATCAGCAGGCCGAAGACGACGCCCATCAGGATGGCCACCCACACCACCGCGGGAATGGTGTGGTGGAAGAAGTAGAACTCCCAGGGCGGCCAGATACGCGCCAAGCCCTCGGTCCACATCATGTAGAAGTCCGGCTGCGAGCCCGCCGAGACGTGCGAGGGCTTGTAGGGGCCCAGGTTCCAGATCGGGTTGATCTGCAGCAGGCCGCCCATCAGGCCGAGCACGCCGACGATCGCGGCGAAGAACGCACCCGACTTCACCGCGAAGATCGGCATGACGCGTACGCCGACGACGTTGTGCTCGGTGCGGCCCGGGCCGGGGAACTGGGTGTGCTTCTGGAACCACACCATGGCCAGGTGCAGGCCGATCAACGCCAGGATGATGCCGGGCAGCAGCAGGATGTGCAGGGCGTACATCCGGGGGATGATCGCTCCCACCGTGGCGCACTCGTTGCCCACGCCGCCGCACGGGAAGTCACCGCCGAACAGCGCCCAGTGCAGCCAGGTGCCGATCACCGGCATGCCCAGCGTGATCGACGACAGCGCGGCGCGCAGCCCGATGCCGGACAGCAGGTCGTCGGGCAGCGAGTAGCCGAAGTAACCCTCGAACATGGCGAGGATCAGCAGCAGCGAGCCGATGACCCAGTTCGCCTCGCGGGGCCGGCGGAACGCGCCGGTGAAGAAGATGCGGGCCAGGTGCACCATGATCGACGCCGCGAAGATCAGCGCGGCCCAGTGGTGGACCTGGCGCACGAACAGGCCGCCGCGCACCTCGAAGGAGATGTCCAGGGCCGACGCGAAGGCCTTCGACATGTCCACGCCGCGCAACGGCTGGTAGACGCCGTTGTAGGTGACCTCGGCCATGGACGGGTCGAAGAACAGCGTCAGGTACACGCCGGTGAGCAGCAGCACGATGAAGCTGTACATCGCGACCTCGCCCAGCAGGAACGACCAGTGCGTGGGGAAGACCTTGTTCAGCTGTCGGCGGACCGCGGCCGAGGGGTGATAGCGGCTGTCGACGTCCTCGCCCTGGCGGGCCATGATGTCGCCGATTTTCGGGGGACTCAGTTTTGGACTCATGTTGTCGTCCTCTCCCAGAATGCCGGTCCGACAGGCTCGATGAAGTCGCCGTTGGCAACCAGATACCCGTTGGTGTCGATCGTGATGGGCAGTTGGGCCAACGCGCGCGCCGCCGGGCCGAAGATCGGCTTGGCGAAGTGCAGCGCGTCGAACTGCGACTGGTGGCACGGGCACAGGATCCGGTAGGTCTGCTCCTCGAACAGCGAAGCCGGGCAACCCAGGTGCGAGCACACCTTCGTGTAGGCGAACAACTCGCCGTAGTTGAAGCTCTCTTGACCCTGACGCTTTACCACGCGGCCCATGTCGACGGGCCGGATGCGGATGAGCATCACGGGGTTACGGACGCCCTGGTTGATGGCGCGCAGCTTCTCCTGCGACTCCGGCGTGGTGCCGTCACCGTCGGATTCGCGCCACGGGAACACGGTCTCCATGCCGCCGGCGTCGAGGTCCTCGGGGCGCATCTTGATGAACGGAGCCCCGGTGTAGTCGCCCGTGGCCCGGGCCAGAAAGATCGTCTCGCCCTTGTAGCGGGGGGTCCATCCGGAGGTCCACAGGACGGCCTTCTTGCCGTTCGCGGTGGGCACCACCGGCTTCCACGGGTTCTTGATCAGCCCGCCGGCGAAGGCGACCAGGGTCGACAGGCCGAAGGCGCCGAGGCCCACGCCCAGCGACAAACCGATCAGCTTGCGGCGGCCCACGGTGGAGCCTTCGAAGGCGTCGCCGAGGTTGGCGACGACGGTCTTGCGGTCGATCTCGGGGGAGGCGCCGTCGTGGCGATCCTGGATCGAGATCTCCTCGGGGATGAACCGCTTCTGGTAGAGGATGACGCCGATCGCGATCGACAGGATCGACATCCCGAACGTCAGCCCGTACAGCGGCGTGGTCAGGTCGTAGAGGAAGCTGCCGTCGGTGCCCTTCGGCTTGTACTCCCACGGCCAGAACAAGAAGATCAGCAGCAGCGCGAGCCCGAACCCGCCGCCCAGCAGCAGCCACACGGCGACGCCGCGCTCGGCGCGCTTCTCGGCCTTGGTGCCCTCGATCGGCCAGCGGGGCTCCTTGACGATGGTCTCGACGCCATCGAGGCGGCCGCCGAGCGCGACGAGTTCCTCCCGCGACATCGCGGCCAGCGCCGCGTCGTCGGGCTCCTTCTCGCCGACACCCTGGGTGCTGCCACCGGTGTCAGAGCCGCGAACGTCGTCCGTCATCTTGCGCCGCCCCTCCACATCGCTGTCATCGCTTCACCCTGCGTCGTCTCGGCGCGGCTCATGATGCTCGTGCCCCAATCCACAATGCCAGCCCGATGGCGGCAACCATCCCGATGATCCACGCCGCCATGCCCTCGGGCGCGGGACCGAAGCCGCCGAGGCCGTAGCCGCCCGGCTGCGTCTCCTCGGTGACCGCCTTGACGTAGCCGATGATGTCCTTCTTGGCCTCGAACGACAGCTGGCGGTCGGAGAACTTCGGCATGTTCTGCGGGCCCGTCCGCATCGCGGCCAGGATCTGCTGCTCGTTGGGTGCCTCCAGCGGGGGCGCGTACTTGCCCGAGGACAGGGCGCCGCCCCGACCGGTGAAGTTGTGGCAGGACGAGCAGTTCAGGCGGAACAGGTCGCCGCCGCGGCCCAGGTCGTCGCCGCGCAGCGAGCGCATCGCCAGCGTGCCGTCCGGGTTGCGCACCGTCGTCGGGCCGCCGCCGTTGGCCTGCACGTACGCACCCAGCGCGTCGACCTGCGTCTCGTCGAAGATCGGCTCCTTGCGGGGCGCCTGCGCCTCGCCGGTCATGGCGGGCATCCGGCCGGTGGAGACCTGGAAGTACACGGCCTCCTCGCCGACGCCGATCAGGCTCGGCCCGCGGTCCTGCACGCCCTGCAGGTTGGCGCCGTGGCACGACACGCAGGACGTCTCGAACAGCTGCTTGCCGGTCCGCAGCAACGCCGAGTTGGACTCGTCAGCGACCGCGACCTGCGGCCGGGGCGTCAGGACGGCGGCCAGCCCGCCGGCGATCGTCAGCGCGATCAGCAACAGCAGGCCGCCGGACAGCCGGCGGCGCAGCCGCCGCCGCGAGCGATCGCTCGCGGCGTTTCGCGGCTTCCGGTTTCGCATGGACCCCAGCTTCTTCAACCGAGCACTCCTGTTCATTCCGTGATTCGGAGCCGTCGGCTCATCGGATGAAATAGATGACCGTGAACAGCGCGATCCACACGATGTCCACGAAATGCCAGTAGTAGGAGACGACGATGCTGGCCGTGGCCTGCGCGGGGGTGAACTTACTCATCGCGGTGCGGGCCAGCAGGAAGATGAACGCGATCAGCCCGCCGGTCACGTGCAGGCCGTGGAAACCGGTGGCGAGGTAGAACACGCTGCCGTAGGCGCTGCCCGGAATGGTGGTGCCGTGGCTCACCAGGTGGTAGTACTCGTAGCCCTGCCCGCAAACGAAGAACAGGCCCATCAGGAACGTGATGACATACCAGCGGCGCAGCCCGAAGACGTCGCCGCGCTCAGCCGCGAACACCCCCATCTGGCAGGTGAACGACGACGCGATCAGCACCAACGTCACCGGAACCGCTTGGTAGAGGTTCAGTTCGGTGGGCGGCGGCGGCCATTTGCCACCGGACTGGGCGCGCGCGGTGAAGTACATCGCGAACAGGCCGGCAAAGAACATCAGCTCGCTGGACAGCCAGACGATGGTGCCGACACTGACCATGTTCGGCCGGTTCAGTGAATGAACCCGCGATGTAATTGCAGTGCCTGAAGTTCCGACAGCGCTGGTCACAATTGCAAGTATGACGCTTTGTAGTTGACGAACTCCACCCGGGGCGGCTTTTGGTGTCGGGTGTGTTCGGATCCGGGCGGCGCCCGCGGCGACGGGGGCCGGGCGCGCCGGCGGTTGGGGCGCGTTCGCCGCGCGTGGGACCATCGGCGCGTGGCTCTGACATCTGAGGGTGCACCTGAGATCCCCGGGTCCGCGGCGCCGCCGTCGTGGCCGCAGATCCTGGCCCGGCTGACCGCCCGGCGCGAACTGGCGCGGGGTCAGGCGGCCTGGGCCATGGAGCAGGTCATGGAGGGGGAGGCCAGCGCGGGCCAGATCGCCGCCTTTGCGGTGGCGATGACGATGAAGGCCCCGACGTCGGGGGAGGTCGGCGAGCTGGCCGACGTCATGCTGCATCACGCGCGCCCCCTGCCCGACGGCGTGACCGGGCAGGACGCGGTCGACATCGTCGGGACCGGCGGTGACGGCGTCAACACCGTGAACCTGTCCACCATGGCATCGATCGTGGTCGCCGCCGCCGGGGTGCCCGTGATCAAGCACGGCAACCGGGCGGCGTCGTCGCTGTCCGGCGGCGCCGACACGCTCGAGGCCCTCGGCGTGCGCATCGAGGCCGGCCCCGACGAGGTGGCCCGCAGCCTCGCCGACGTGGGCATCGGGTTCTGCTTCGCGCCGCTGTTTCACCCGTCGTACCGGCACGCTTCGGCGGTGCGCCGCGAGATCGGGGTGCCGACGGTCTTCAATCTCCTTGGGCCGCTGACCAATCCGGCGCGGCCGCGGGCCGGGCTGATCGGCTGCGCCTTCGCCGATCTGGCCGAGGTGATGGCGGGCGTCTTCGCGGGGCGCCGGTCCAGCGTCCTGGTGGTGCACGGCGACGACGGCCTCGACGAGCTGACGACGACCACCACCAGCACCATCTGGCGCGTGCAGGCCGGCACCGTGGACCGGCTGACGTTCGACCCGGCCGGGTTCGGGTTCCCCCGCGCCGACGTCGACGACCTGCTGGGCGGCGACGCCCAGTTCAACGCGGCGGAGGTCCGGGCGGTGCTGGCCGGGGCCACGGGCCCGGTCCGCGACGCCGTTGTCCTCAACGCCGCCGGCGCCCTCGTCGCGCACGCCGGGCTATCCAGCCGCGCTGAATGGTTGCCCGCCTGGGAGGACGGGCTGCGCCGCGCCAGCGCGGCCATCGATTCCGGGGCGGCCGAACAGCTGCTCGCGCGATGGGTGCGGGTGGGTCAGCAGCCCTGAGTCGGCGTCGTGACGGGTGAGCTGGTCGGCGGCCAGCCGCGCCGAGCGGGCCGACGCCGCCCACGCCGCCCAGGTGCCGGCCGCGCGTAGCGGTGACGCCCAGCCGCCGGCGTCGGGGGTGCCCTCGACTCGGACGATGCGCACACCCGGGGTGGTCAGCCAGCGCGCCAGCAGCGCGGTCTCCTCGACCAGCGCGCCACCGAGCGGCGCGGGCGTGGGCAAAATCGCCTGTGCCCCAAGCGAAAGCGCGTCGACCACCGGCATGGGCGGCACCCCGCGGCGCGCCGCACCGGCCGCGGCGAGCTGGCCGTAGCGAACGACGGCCAGCTGGTAGCCGCCGGCACCGTCGGGCGCCGCGGCGATCAATTCGGGCAGCGCCGCCAGCGCACGCAGTCGCTGACCACGCCACAAGATCTCTACCGCGGCGGCGGTGCGGTCCCGCAGCCGGGCGGCGCTTTCGAAATGCCGTCGTTCGGCCAGCGCCGTGACCTGATCGACGGCGGCGGTCAGCGCGCCGTTGTCGGCGCCGTCGATCAGCGCCGCGGCCCGCGCGACGGCCGCCGCGTACCGGGTGGCCGTGACGTCCCGGGCCGCGGGGCAGGGCGACACCTCCGTCTGCGCGCAGAGCGGACCGTGCAGCGCCGAGCGCCCCAGCCGGGTGGCGCAAGTCCGCACGCCGGTGAACCGGGCCAGCAGCGCGGCCGTGTCCGCGGCGTCGGTGCGCGACCGGAACGGTCCCACGGCGCGGTCGTGGCGGGGCGCCCGCACCACCACCAGTCGCGGGAACGCCTCGTCGCTCAGGGCCACCCACCACCAGCGGTGCGGGAACTTCGACCGCCGGTTGTACGGCGGGGCGTGCGCGGCCAGCATCCGCAATTCCCGGACGCCGGCCTCCAGCGCGTGGGCGCACTCGACATGCTCGATCGCTTCGGCCAGCGCCACCATCTCCTTCATCCGGCGGCGCGGGTCGGCGCCGGTGAAGTACTGGTTCACGCGGCGCCGCAGGTCCGTGGCCGTGCCCACGTACAGCACCTCGTTGGACGGCCCGCGGAACAGGTAGACGCCCGGCCGGCGGGGCAGGCCCTCGGCCAACACCCGTTTGCGGCGCTGCGCCGGGGTCACGTCGGGCAGGTAGGAGCGCAGGTCGGCGTAGGTGTGCACGCCCTGGTTGCCGACCCGCTCGATCAGCGCATGCAGCACGTCGACAGTGGCGCGGGCGTCGTCGAGTGCCCGGTGGGTGGGTTGGGTGGTCACGGCGAACAGGCGGGCCAGGGCGGCCAGGCGCACGCTGGGCGCCTCCTCGCGCCTGAGCACGCGGCGGGCCAGCCGGACCGTGCACAGCACCCGCGGCCGGGCCCAGGCGATGTCGCAGCGCTGGGCCGCGGCGCGCAGGAACCCGACGTCGAACCCGGCGTTGTGGGCGACCAGCACCGCGTCACCGGCGAACTCCAGGAACATCGGCAGCACCGCGTCGATGGTCGGCGCGTCGCGCACCATGGCGGTCGTGATGCCGGTCAGCTGCACGACCTGCGGCGGGATGCTGCGCTGCGGGTCGACCAGGGTGGCGAACTCGCCGAGCACCGCCCCGCCGCGCACCTTGACCGCGCCGATCTCGGTGATGGCGTCGGGGGGCGTGTCGCCGGTGGTCTTGGTGCGGCCGCCCGTGGTCTCGAGGTCCACGACCACGAACGTCGTCTCCCTCAGGGACACGTCGTCGGTGGTGAACGGCGAACCCACGTCGGCGAACGTCAATTGGCTGGCCTCGCTCGCACCCACGGCGGTGACGTTAAGCCCGGGCACCGACACCGCGGCCGTCCCACGCCGCCGTCGCCCGCCGTCGCCCGCGCGATCGAAACGTGTCGGTGCCTGCCGTTAGCGTTCGCCGCAACGACGAGATGTTCGCCGGACCAGACCGACCGAGAGGACCGACCGTGGCATCGAACAGTGGACGCGAAGGGGACGGCATGACGGAGTTTGGGTCGACGGGCGGACCGCCCGGAGCGGGAACGCCGGTGGTGATCGACTGCGACGACTGCGCGGTGCGCGGGCCCGGCTGCCGCGATTGCGTGGTCAGCGTTTTGCTGGGGGTGCCGGAGACGCTATTGCAGGACGAGCGCGCCGCGCTGGAGGTGTTGGCCGAGGGCCTGCCCCGCCGGCCGGGCGTCTACCTGTTCCGCGGGCCGTCCAACGAGGTGCTGTACGTGG
>NZ_LZKC01000078.1:0-633 GCF_001672685.1 Mycobacterium sp. E2462 | reverse complement strand
TTCGGCACCAAGGGCGGCGAAATCGAGATGGACGGGCAGCGCGTCGCCGTGCCCGTCTCGACCGACCAGATGAAGACCGTCGCCAAGCTCTCCGGCGGGCAGGCCTACACCGCGACCAACGCCGCCGAGCTCAACAAGAGCTACAACGCCATCGAGAACGAGATCGGCTACCGCACGGTGCCCGGCCCCGGCAGCGCCGGCTGGTTGCGGCTGGGGGTCGTCGCGGCGCTGATCGCGACGGTGTTGGCGTTGGTCCTCAACCGGCGCCTGCCCACCTGAGACTCAGGCGGGCAGCCGGCGGTTGAGCAGCAGCCCGGCCAGCACGGCACCGGCCATGGCGACGGCGCCCAGCAGCATCCAGGCCAGGCTGGCGTCGCCCTTCACGGACTCGTAGCCGATCTGGCGCTGCAGGGTCGTGTAGACGTTCTTCAGCGAGTCCAGGCTGTCGGCGTGAAACGACTGGCCGTCGGTGATCTCGCAGATCTTCTGCAGGGTCTGGTCGGTCGAGACGGGCACGGCGACGCGCTGCCCGTCCATCTCGATTTCGCCGCCCTTGGTGCCGAAGGAGATGGTGGAAATCGGGACGCCCTCGTCCTTGGCCAGCCGCGCGGCGGTGAACACCCCGTCGTGCGG
>NZ_LZKC01000077.1:0-25655 GCF_001672685.1 Mycobacterium sp. E2462 | reverse complement strand
CATCGAGGTCCATGAACTCGTAGCGGTAGGCGCGGTCCTGGACCGTGCCGGGGCGATGCCGGCGCAGCCGCGCCCGCTTCTTGGCCGCCGCCGCCGCAGCGGCCGCCGCGGGCGCGTCCACGTCGTCGGGCGACGGCTCCGGGGACTTGCGCCGCGCCTTGCCGCTGGCGCTGTTGCGCGCCGACAGCCCGGACAGGCCCACGGCGTACAGCGCGTCGGACATGCCGGCGCCCAGGCCGTCGGTGGCCGTCGGGCCGAAGCCCACGCCGGGGCCGCCGCCGACCGGTCCGCCGCCTGCCGAGGTGGCGACGCTCGGCGCCGGGGCGCTGGCGGTCGTCGGCACGTGGCTCACGCTCGCGGGCGCCGCCGTGGGCGCCGGGGCGGCCGTGGCCATCGGGGCGGGCGCGGCCGTCGCCACCGGCAGCGGCGGTTGCACGGCCAGGGGAACCGCGGTGCTCACCGCGATCGCCGTCGCGGCCCCCGCGCCGGCGCCCGCAGCCGCCGCGATGAGCATCGCCGGGACCGCCGCCACCACCGCCAGCTGGATCGCCGCCTGAATGAACGGATAGAAGATCATGAAGGTGTGGAACACGGCCCAGCCGATCGCGCTGGCCAGCGCCGGTGACAGGCCCAGCTGGGAGAAGAACGAACTGATCGCGTTGACGAACGGCAGCGGCGGGAACGGCCACCCGCCGGGATTGAGCTCCTTCGACACCGGCCACGCGAAGCTGCTGGTGTACTGCTGCAGCCACTGGGTGAGCTGGTCCTCCCAGGACGGGTAGGTCGGCGTGGTCTGGGTGTCGGCCGCGGCGACGGTCGAATCCGTGGCCACGGCGCTCGCCGTCACGATCTGCGGGGCCGGCGTGGTCGCCGGCACCGCCGCGAGCGCGGATTCGCTGACGGCCTGGTAGGTGGTCATCGTCGTGGCGGCTTGCACCCACATGCGGGCATAGTCGGCCTCGTTGACGGCGATGGGAATGGTGTTGATGCCGAAGAAGTTCGTCGCCACCAGTGCGCCGTGCACGGCGTGGTTCGCCGCGAGCTCGCCCAGCGTGGGCATGGCCGCCAAGGCGGCGGTGTAGGCGCCGGCCGCCGTCTCGTGCAACGTCGCGGCCGTCGCGCTCTTGGCGGCGCTCTCCTGTAACCAGGCCAGGTAGGGGCCGTGGGCCGCCACGTACTGCGCGGCGCTCGGGCCCTCCCACGCGCCGGCCGCCACGCCGCTCAGCAACCCGCTGAGTTCGGTCGCCGCGTCGGTGTATTCGGCACCCATCGACGACCACGTCGCCGCGGCGGCCAACAGCGGGCCCGGCCCCGGGCCGCTGCTGAGCAGCGTCGAGTGCACCTCGGGCGGAAACGCGATCCAGATCGGGGCGGTCATCGTCGGGGTCCTTGGGGCAGGAACACGAGCACCTCTTCGGTGAGACAGGCGGGCGGGCTGGCGACGCTGAAAGCTGTGACGTCTAGTGGTCGGGCGGCGGGACCGAATAGTTCCCGCCCCGTGAATTTCGTGGCTTCTTTGCGCGCGGACCGGGGTTGCGCAACGATGCAGGGATGCGGTGTGACGTGGCGCGCGAGGCGCTGTCTGCTCGTCTCGACGGTGAACGCCCCCAGGTGCTTGCCCAGCAGGTCGACGCCCATCTGGAGACGTGCCGGAGCTGCCGGTCCTGGCTCATCGGCGCGGCCGTGCAGACCCGCCGGTTCGCCGCGGTCCCGCCCGGTGCCGCACCGGACCTGGTCGACAAAATCATGGCCAGCATCAACGAGCAGGCGACCGGTCGGCAGCGCTGGATGCGTTGGCTGCGCTCGCACTACCGCCGTTGGGGGCTGATCGCCGTCGGGCTGTTCCAGGTGGCGATCGCGGCGGCCCAGATCAGCGGGACCGACTTCGGCATGGTGGCGACCCACATGCACGGCGCGATGTCCGGTGAGCACCTGATGCACGAGTCGACCGCGTGGTTGCTGGCGCTGGGACTGGCGATGATCGCCGCCGGTGTATGGCCGGTGGCCGCGATCGGCGTGGCGGCCATCACCGGCGTGTATTCCGTTGCGCTGCTGGGTTATGTGATCGTGGACGCGTTCGCCGGTGAAGTGACAGCCACCCGGGTGGCCAGCCACATGCCGCTGCTGCTCGGCCTGGCGTTCGCGTTGCTGGTGGCGCGGGAACGGGTCGGCTCGCACCGGCCGCGGCGCTCCGGCGCCCCGGACGCCAACCGCCCGGCCCCCGCGGCCCCGTCGTCGGGAGCTCGGCGGCGCGGACACCTGTGGCCGATCAACCGCTCGCCCTGGGCCGCCACTACGACGGGCGGTCGTAGACTCCCGGTCCCCGTGCCACTAAGGTGGTTGGCCATGACCGCGTGCAGCGACGACGAGGCCGTCACCGCGCTCGCCGTGGCGGCCGCACGCGGGAACGAGCGAGCGCTCGAGCAGTTCATCAAGGCGACCCAACAAGACGTTTGGCGGTTCGTCACGTACCTGTCGGACGCGGGCAGCGCCGACGATCTCACCCAAGAAACCTTCCTGCGCGCTATCGGTGCCATCGAGCGATTCTCGGCACGCTCCAGCGCACGGACCTGGCTGCTGGCCATCGCCCGCCGCGTGGTGGCCGACCACATCCGGCACCTGCAGTCGCGGCCGCGCCCCGCCCTCGGCACCGATATCGAACACGCGCCGCGCGCGGACCGCCACGCCCGTGGCTTCGAGGATTGGGTCGAGGTCACCACGATGATCGCCGGCCTGGCCCCCGAGCAGCGCGAGGCGCTGCTGCTCACGCAGCTGCTCGGCCTGCCCTACGCCGATGCCGCCGAGGTGTGCGGGTGCCCGGTGGGCACCATCCGGTCGCGGGTAGCACGCGCCCGCGACGCGCTGCTGGCCGACATGGAGCGGACCGACCTGACCGGTTAGGTGGCGCCCAGGGCGGCCACCCACGCGGCGGCCTCGCCGACCGTGCCGACGGTTCGCACCCCCGCCGGCAGCGGCGGGCGCGCCACCATCACCACCCCGACGTCGAGCGCCGCGGCCGCGTCGAGTTTGGCCCGCGTCATCTCACCGCCGCTGTTCTTGGTGACCAGCACGTCGATCCGGTGCTCGCGCAGCAGCGCAAGTTCGCCGTCGTAGCGGTAGGGGCCGCGCGATAACAGCAACCGGTGCCGTCGCGGAAGCACGGCCCTGTCCGGTTCGGTGACGGCGCGGATGAGGAACCAGGCGTCGCTGTCGACGAAAGCCCGGGTGCCGGAGCGCCCCGTCGTGAGAAAGACCCGCGAATACCCTTGCCGTGCAACCGTTTCCGCCGCTTCCCGGTCGGATCCGACGACGACGGCGCCGCCCGGATCCCACGCCGGGCGCGCCAAGACCAGGTGCGGCATCCGCAGTGCGCCACACGCTTGGGCGGCGTGCGCCGTCATGGTGGCCGCGAACGGGTGGGTGGCGTCGACGACCGCGGTGATGTGTGCGTGTTGCAGCCAGCGGCTCAACCCCTCGACGCCGCCGAAACCTCCGACGCGGACGGGGCCCACCGGCAACGCCGGGTCGGGCACCCGACCCGCCAGCGAGCTGACGATGTCGAAGCGTGGGTGCAGCGCCACGGCCAACGCGCGGGCCTCCGCCGTGCCGCCGAGGAGCAGCACGCGCATCAGTGGCCACTGCCCCGGGCTCGCCCGCTCGAATACAGGTAGCTGTCGCTGAATTCCCCAGCCGCCAGGGCGTCGCCCACGATGATGACGGCGGTCTTGGTGATGCGGGCGTGATGCATCTGCGCGGCGATGTCGGCGATCGTGCCGCGCAGCACCGTCTCCTGCGGCCAGCTGGCGAAAGCCACGACGGCGGTGGGTGTCTCGGGTGAGTAGCCGCCGTCGAGCAGCTGCGGCACGATGGCGTCGATCTGGGCGGCGGCCAGGTGCAGGACGAGGGTGGCCCCGGCGTGGGCCAGCGTGCCGAGATCCTCGCCCGGCGGCATGGCGGTCGACAGCGTCGCGACGCGGGTCAGGGTCACCGTTTGCGCGATCCCGGGGACCGTGAGCTCGCGTTTCAGCGCCGCCGCGGCGGCCGCGAACGCCGGCACGCCGGGCACGATCTCGTAGTCGATGCCCAGACCGTCGAGGCGGCGGCACTGCTCGGCCAGGGCGCTGTACAGCGAGGGGTCTCCGGAGTGCAGCCGGGCCACGTCGTGGCCTGCGGCGTGGGCGTCGGCGAGTTCGGCGACGATCTGGTCCAGCGTGAGCGGGCCGGTATCAACGACTTTCGCGGTGTCGGGGCACAACGCCAGCAGGTCGTCGGGCATGATCGACCCGGCGTACAGGCAGACCTGGCATCGTTGCAGCAGCCGCTGACCGCGGACGGTGATGAGGTCGGCGGCGCCCGGACCCGCGCCGATGAAGTAGACCGTCATCGCGTCATCGCCCATTGCGTGACCGGCATCTGCGGCCGCCATCCGGTGAAGCCGCCCAGCGGCTCACCGTGCTGATGGTAGAACCGCCTGAGCCGACCCCCATGACGCGAATAGGCCTGCACGAGAAGCGCTTCCGACTCCGCTGTAACGGCGTTGGCGACGAGGCGTCCGGTCGCGGGCAGTGCGTCGAGGCACGCATCGAGCAGGCCCGGTTGCGTCAGCCCGCCGCCGATGAAGATCGCCGACGGCGCCGCCGCGTCGTCGAAGGCGTCGGGCGCTGCGCCACGGGTGTCGATGACGACGCCGAAGGCGGCGGCGTTGGTTTCGACGTTGCGGCGGCGCCGCTCGTCGCGTTCGAACGCGACGGCGGCGCAGCCCGACCAGCGGCGGCACCATTCCACGCTGATGCTGCCGGATCCGGCGCCGACATCCCACAGCCGCTCGCCGGGGCGCGGCGCCAACGCCGCGAGCGTCACCGCACGGATCCCGTGTTTGGTGATCTGACCGTCGTGGGCGAACGCGTCGTCGGGCAGCGACGCCGGGCGTTCGTCGGGCAGGTAGCGGACGGCGATCACGTTGAGGTCGTCGACGTCGCTGGGCGGGTCGTCGGCCCATTGTCGTGCGGTGCCGTCGCGGCGGTGTTCGGTTGCACCCCCGAGGTTTTCGAGCACAGTGAAGGCGGAGTCACCCCTACCGTGGGCGCGCAGCAGTTCCGCCAGTGCCGCGGGCGTCGAGCGGCCGCGCGACAGCACAATGGCCTGGCCGCCGCGGCGCACCGCCGTGTGCGGCGGGGCGGTCACCACGCTGATCACCTCGGTGTCGTGCACGTTCCAACCCATTCGCGCGCACGCCAGGGTCACCGACGACACGTGCGGCAGCACCCTGACCCGCTCGGAGCCGTAGAGACGGATGAGGGTGCCGCCGACGCCGTGCAGCAGCGGGTCGCCGCTGGCAAGCACGTGCACGTCGCCCGGATGCGCGTCGAGGGCGTCATGCAGCGCGGGCAGCAGCGGTGACGGCCAGCGCGCGCGCTGCGCACCGACGGTGTCGTCGAGCAGGTCGAGCTGGCGGAGCGAGCCGTAGATGACTGCGGCCGACTGTAATTCGCGCCTGGACTGCTCGGACAGACCGGCCATGCCGTCCGCGCCGATCCCTACGACGACGATCATCGCGGCATCCTGCGCCACACGAAGCGCGGCAATATCCGCAGCATGACCGACACCGGTCCGAGCGCCCAGGGAATCCACACCGAACGCCGGCCCTTGGCCAGCGCCCGCACCGTCGCGTCGGCCACCCGCTCCGGAGTAGTGGGCAGCGGGGCGGGCGACATGCCCTGCGTCATGCGTCCGACGACGAATCCGGGGCGGACAAGCAGCAGACGCACGCCGGTGCCGTGCAGGGCGTCGGCCAGGCCGTTGGCGAAACCGTCCAGGCCCGCCTTGGCCGAGCCGTACACATAGTTGGCGCGGCGCACCCGGGCGCCCGCAATCGAGGAGAACACCACCAGTGAGCCGTGGCCGGCTGTGCGCATGGCGGTGGCCAGGTGGGTGAGCGCGCTGACCTGAGCGACGAAGTCGGTGTGGACGACGGCGACGGCGTGGGCCGCGTCGGTCTCGGCGCGGGCCTGGTCGCCGAGGATCCCGAACGCGAGTACCGCGATCCCGATGGGTCCGTGTTCGGCGACGACCGACGCGACGAGGGGACCGTGGGAGGCCAGGTCGTCGGCGTCGAACTCGCGCGTGTGCACGGTCGCCGCACCGGCTGCCCGCACCGCGGCAACCTGGTCGCCGAGTTGGTCGGACCGTCGCGCCGCCAGCACCACCGTGCGCCCCGGCGCCAGCCGCCGGGCCACCTCGATGCCGATCTCGCTGCGGCCGCCCAGCACCAGTAGCGAGCCCGCGCCCGTGTCGTCCACGGCTGCGATTATGACCTGCGCTAGCGTGGGCGGTGATGGCGAATACCACTACCCGGCTCACCGACGACGCGTTGGCCTTCTTGTCCGAGCGGCATCTGGCCATGCTGACCACGCTGCGCGCCGACAACTCACCGCATGTGGTGGCCGTGGGTTTCACCTTCGACCCCAAGACCCACATCGCCCGGGTCATCACCACCGGTGGCTCGCAGAAGGCCGTCAACGCCGAACGCGGCGGCATCGCCGTGCTGAGTCAGGTCGACGGCGCGCGGTGGCTGTCGCTGGAGGGGCGGTCGACGGTCAACGCGGACGGCGACGCCGTGCGCGACGCCGAGCTGCGCTATGCGCAGCGCTACCGCACGCCGCGCCCCAACCCGCGACGGGTGGTCATCGAGGTGCAGATCGAGCGCGTGCTCGGATCGTCGGGTTTGTTGGACCGAGGCGACAACTAGCTTCGCCAACTCGAATTAACCATCCCGCGTCACTCGTGCTCGCACAACGGCTTGCGTCCGGATCCATCATTGATGACTCGATTTCATCGATACTCGCCGTCAACATCAGGGCGAGCCTTTTAAACTCCACCTTCGCAGTCAATCGATCGGCGCTGCCGATAGCGATCAACGCACCAGCAGCATTCACTAGAGCGAAGCGCTCTCGATCCTTGTGCGGCTGACTGGTACAGCTGTATCCCAGCTCTTCGAGCACCGGAGTACGTAGATGCGGAAGACCTTTGTCGCTACGTAGAGCAAACCCAAATCTCCCATACAGGTATTTTTCGATTGTTTCAAGCGAGGGTGCAGCCAACACGAGATACTCAGAGTTCATTCGATCAGAATCTGAGACGACGAATAAGCCATCGCCGTCGATGCCGATGAAGATACGGAGCTCGCCCGAGGAGGTCCAGAAAATAGCTCGGCCGTCTTCGGTGTTCCGCGCTGGCGTCGATGAAAAGCCGGCTTTTTCAGCCCACCGTTCAAGGCGTGGCGATATCTCGACGCTCTCCGTCATTGTAGGATACTGACATCGGGATCACTAAATTCCTCGACCGTCATGCTCCCGTCCGAGTTAAGAACCGAACCTGCAATGAGCCTAGTCACTAACGCCAGTTCCAGGCGACACACCGACCAATCTCGTGGAGCGCCTCGTTAGACAACTCTGGATGGAATCTTGCGAAGCGCTTCATAATATCGTTCATACCCTCTTCAAGTGTCATACCGCCCCACTCCATTGGCATTTTGACTGCTTCTTGAATAATCGTAGCGATTTCTGATGCGAGGGTTTCTCCCAAGCCAGCACCATACCTCTCGACTAATTTTTGCTTATCGATGCGCGGCACAGCGCTATCCTTTATGGCGATCACGATCGGCTCGTTGAGGGCATTGTCATCCATAGTGGTAACTCAACCTTTTCCCAATATTGCCGGGCTGAAGCGAACTCCTACTACCGCGCGCACTACGCCCCGCGCATCCTGCCTAAAGACGCGATACTTCGGCTCAAGCAGACCTCTAACCGTGCTGCCATTGTGCGAAGCCGGCTAATTAACGCTCAGGTTGGCGTGCCGCGGTTTTTTCCGGGCCGTTGCAGCAGAAGGTCGTCGTGTTCATGCCCTCGGCAAGCCTCGACGAACTGCAGCGCTGCAAAAGGATCGCGAAGGAACTGGTCGTGTTGTTCCCGTGTAAGTTCGTAGTACTCCTCGTAGTCAACGATGCCGTTACTTACCGGTATTGATGCATAATAACGACCTGAGGTGGATTCAACACCGAGTGAATACCGATCTTTTCGAGAGAAATAGGTGTCGTCGAATGTCATTATTGTTCCTACTCGAGTGTGCGTCAATGTAGACCACCTGGGGCCAACTCCGCGCCGTCTTCACAGTTTCCTGTCGGCAGGCGTTGACTGCGGCCGCGACCGCCTTCAGCAACGACTTGGCCGAAGTCTGGTAGCCGCGCCCGAACATCACGCCCGCCAAATCACCGCCGGTGTTGGCGTCAAAACCCGTGCCGACGACCGTCAGGTTCGCCCAGAGCCCATCCCCGATTCCCGCCGCAGCGTTGCCCGCGGCGCATAACGCCTTGGGGTCGACCACCAGCGGAGTCACCCGCAAAATTCTGGTCGACATCGCGCGCCGCCGCTATTCACCCAATCGTGGCCCTGGCCAAGTTAGCCCGCGCCCAAGATCGCCACAATTCGCCCGTCCACACCCGCCCCGTCAATCCACAGGGACCACGATCAGATCGTGCGAACGCGAGTTGACGGCCAGGGCGCCGTCGTCTGTCACGACGACGATGTCCTCGATGCGGGCGCCCCACTGCCCGGGAAAGTAGATGCCCGGCTCGACGGAAAAGGCCATGCCTGCGGTCAACGGCAGGTCGTTCCCGCCGACGATGTAGGGCTCCTCGTGCACCGACAGCCCGATACCGTGGCCGGTCCGGTGCACGAAATGCTCGGCTAGCCCCGCCCCGGCCAGCACGTCGCGCGCCGCGGCGTCGACCTCCTCGGCCGTCACGCCCGGGCGCACCGCGTCGACGGCGGCGCGCTGCGCGTGCTGAAGCACCGCATAGCGCTCGGCGATCTCCGGAGCGGGTTCACCGATGCTGTAGGTGCGGGTGCAGTCGGAGTTGTAGCCGGGTTCGTACGAGCCGCCGATGTCGATGACGACGATGTCACCGATCTGCAGTTCGCGGTCCGAGTAGCCGTGGTGCGGGTCGGCGCCGTGCGGCCCGGAGCCGACGATGATGAACGCCACTTCCGAATGCCCCTCGGCGACAATGGCTTCCGCAATGTCGGCGGCGACGTCCGCCTCGGTGCGGCCGGGAGACAGAAACTGCGGGACTCGGGCGTGCACTCGGTCGATGGCCGCGCCGGCCTTCCGCAGCGCGTCGATCTCGCACTCCTCCTTGACCATTCGCAACGTCCGCAGGACGCCGGTGGCCAGCACGGGCAGCGTGCCGAGCACGCCGGCCAACGGCAGCAGGTGCAGGGCCGGCATGGAATCGGTGACGGCGGTCGCCACCGGGACCGCGCCGAGCGCGGCGCTCACCAACCGATAGGGGTCGTCGCCATCGACCCAATCCCGCACCGTCACACCCAATTCGGTGATAGCCGAGGCCTGCAGCGACGCCAGCTCGAGTCGTGGCACCACGATCGTCGGCGCGCCGTCGACCGGCAACACCAGCGCCGTGAGCCGCTCGAACGTCTGGGCGCGGGAACCGACAAGGTAGCGCAAGTCGTATCCGGGCGTGATCACCAGGCCGGCAAGTCCCGCGTCCGCGGTGGCGGCGGCCGCCGCGGCCAGCCGCCGAGCGTAGACGTCGGCGTCGAAGCGGTCAGATTCCATGGCTGCCAGGCTATGCCAGCTTGCCGCCGACCGGCGCGTGAGACCATAGCCGGCATGCCGCCACGCCGCCCACTGGTCTTGCTCGACGGCGCCAGCATGTGGTTCCGCTCCTACTATGGGGTGCCGTCTTCGATCACCGCCCCGGACGGCCGGCCCGTCAACGCGGTCCGCGGCTTCATCGATTCGATGGCGGTCGTGATCGGCCAGCAGCGGCCGCACCGGCTGGCCGTCTGCCTGGACTTGGATTGGCGACCGCAATTCCGAGTGGAGCTCATCCCCTCGTACAAGGCGCATCGCGTCGCCGAGGCCGAACCCGCGGGTGAACCGGACGTCGAGGAGGTTCCCGACGACCTCACGCCGCAGGTTGACATGATCATGGAGCTGCTGGACGCGTTCGGGATCCCGGCGGCGGGCGCGGAGGGTTTCGAGGCCGACGACGTGCTCGGCACGCTCGCCGCGCAAGAACGCGCCGATCCGGTGGTGGTGGTCAGCGGTGACCGCGACCTGCTGCAGGTGGTGTCCGACGACCCCGTCCCGGTCCGGGTGCTCTACCTCGGCCGCGGGTTGTCCAAGGCGACGCTGTTCGGGCCGGCCGAAGTCGCCGACCAGTACGGGGTGCCGAAGGACCGCGCCGGCGCCGCGTACGCCGAGCTGGCGCTGCTGCGCGGCGATCCCTCCGACGGCCTGCCGGGGGTCCCGGGCGTCGGCGAGAAAACCGCGGCGACGCTGCTCGCCCAACACCATTCGCTGGACGGGATCCTCGCCGCGGCTCAGGACCCGAAGTCGAAAATGGCCAAAGCGCTGCGCGGCAAGCTGCTCAAAGCCGCCGACTACATCGAGGCCGCCGCCCGGGTGGTCCGCGTCGCGACCGACGCGCCCGTGTCCCTGACGACACGCACCGACGAGCTGCCGCTGGTGGCCGCCCATCCCCGGCGCACTGCCACCCTGGCGTCCGAGCTAGGTGTCGGCTCGTCGATCGCGCGTCTGCAGAAGGCGCTGGACGCGCTGCCGTCGTGACCGGCTACTGCGGCCGGCCGACCTCGTAGGTGCCCTTGTTGTCCTGGAAGGTCACCGTCACATGCTTTTGCGCGCCGTCGATGCTGACGTCGCAGTCGAAGGTGGCGCCCTTCTTGACGGTCGGATCCTGGCCGTGGTTGCACTTGACGTTCTGGACGTTCTTGGCGCCGTAGCCGTTGGTCTCGTCGGTCAGGACCTGCTGCACGCCGGCTTGCGCCTTGTTGACGTCGAGCTTGGTCGTGACGAAGAACCCGGGCTGCCAGAACCCGAGGACCAGCACCACCGCGATCAGCAGCAGGGCGACGGCGCCGCCGATCCCGGCGATCAGCGTGGTGTTGCGCTTCTTCTTGGGCTGCTCGTAGCCCGGGTACTGCTGCGGGTATTGGCCCGGCTGGCCGTACTGGCCCGGCTGCGGGTACTGCCCGGGCTGCGGGTACTGGCCGGGCTGCGCGTATTGCCCCGGCGGGCCGTATTGGGGCGCCTGGCCGTACTGCCCCGGCTGCCCGTATTGCGGCGACTGACCGTACTGCCCGGTTTGCCCGTACTCGGGCTGCTGCGGGTACTGCTGCGGATAGGCCTGCTCGGCGGGCTGCTGATACTGCGGGTATTCCGCGGGCGGCGTGTAGGCCGGCGCTTGCCAGGTCGCCTCGTGGGGCGGGTGCTCCTGCCACGGCGATGACGAGCCCACCTGGGTCGGCTCGGAAGAATGATCGCTACCTTGGGCGGGCGGTTGCCACTGCTGGTCCGATCCCTGCGGTCCGCTCATCGTTCTCCTCAGCCTCTTGGTGTCGTGCGCGAACTGTCGGCGTTCGCGATACGGCTCATACGGTAGCTCCGGCTCAGCCTACCCGGCGTCAACTGCGACGACGCCGCGCCGGATGTCGTTGATGGCCCGCTTGGCGGTGGCGCGCAACTCGGCGTCCGGGGCAGCGTTGCGCACCTGGTCCAACAGGTCGAGCACCTGACGGCACCACCGCACGAAGTCCCCCGCCAGCAGCGGCGACCCGGTGCCCGAGGGGTCGGCGGCCGCGAGCGCCGCGGCCAGGCCGCCGGATCGCGCCCAGCGATAGATGACGTTGACGAAGCCGTCGTCGGGCTCGCGGCTGGGGGCGATGCGATGCGTCTGTTCGTCGGCCCGCAGCGCCAGCGAGAGCCGCAGGGTCTGTTGCAGCGCTTTGCGGACCGGCTGGGTGGGCGCGTCCGTGGCGAACGCCGCGCGCAGGCCCTCGCTGCCGCGGGTCTCGTACAGCACCGACGAGACGACCGCCGCCAGTTCGGGCGGTTTGAGATCGGCCCAGGCCCCGGTGCGCAGGCTTTCGGCGACCAACAGGTCGCTTTCGCTGTAGATGCGTGCCAGCAGCCGGCCGTCGTCGGTGACCCGCGGATCGGCGTCGCGCACTTCGATAAACCCGCGCTCGGTGAGCAGCCCGAGGATGCGGTCGAACGTCCGGGCGAGCGAATTGGTCGCGGTCGCAACCTTTTTCTCCAGCTGCGCGTTGTCGCGTTCGATCCGCAGGTAGCGCTCGGCCTGCCGGACGGCCTCCTCGAGACCGGGGCTGTTGTGCGAGGGGTGCCGGCGCAGCTGCTCCCGCAGACCGGCCAGTTCGGGGTCGTGGAACCCGCCGTCGGCGTCGGTGCGGGCGCCTCGGCGACCCGCGGGCACGGGCAGGCCGGCGGCCGCCGACCGCAGCGCCGACGCCAGATCGCGGCGGACGCGGGGTTGGCGGTGCTCCACGCGCTTCGGCAACGGCATGGAGCCGACCGGCGCGGTCGCGCCCGAATAGTCCGCCGACGAGATGCGGCCGGCCCACCGGTTTTCGGTGAGCACCAGCGGCCGGGGGTCGGTGCTGTCGCGCGCGGATTCGAGCACCACGGCCAGCCCGCCGCGCCGACCCTGGCTGATATTGATGATGTCCCCGCGCCGTAGCGCGGCCAACGCGTCGCTGGCGGCCTGCCGCCGGTGCAGCCGGGAGGCACGCGACTGCGCGCGTTCCATCTCGCTGATCCGCGCCCGCAGCCGGGCGTACTCCAGGATCGGCGCCTTCGGGCCGCCCAGCTCGGCGGCGATCTCGTCGAGCATCTTGGTGCCGCGCTCGATGCCGCGGACCAGCCCGACGACCGAGCGGTCGGCCTGGTACTGCGCGAACGACTGCTCCAGCAGACGGTGCGCCTGCTCGGGGCCCATCTGCTGCACCAGGTTGATCGTCATGTTGTACGACGGCGCGAAGGAGCTGCGCAGCGGGAAAGTGCGGGTGGAGGCGAGGCCCGCTACCGCGGGCGGTTCGGTGGTCTCCTCGTTGGGATTCCACAGCACCACGGCGTGGCCTTCGACGTCGATGCCGCGCCGCCCGGCGCGGCCGGTGAGCTGCGTGTACTCCCCCGGTGTCAGCGGCACGTGCTGCTCGCCGTTGAACTTGACGAGCCGCTCGAGCACCACCGTGCGCGCCGGCATGTTGATGCCGAGCGCCAGGGTTTCGGTGGCGAACACGGCGCGGACCAGGCCGGCGGTGAACAGCTCCTCGACCGTGTGCCGGAAGGCCGGCAGCATGCCGGCGTGATGCGCCGCCAACCCGCGCAGCAGACCCTCCCGCCACTCGTAGTAGCCGAGAACATCGAGGTCGGCGTCGGCGAGGTCGCCGCAGCGATGTTCGATCACCTCGGCGATCTGTGCGCGCTCCTCCTGGGTGGTGAGCTGCAGCGGCGAGCGCAGGCACTGCTGCACGGCCGCGTCGCAGCCCGCGCGGGAGAACACGAACGTGATGGCCGGCAACAACCCCTCGGCGTCCAGGGTGGCGATCACGTCGGGCCGCGGCGGGGGCCGGTAGAAGCGGGGCCGACCCGCCCGCGGACCGCCGCGCCGGCGCGGCTGCCAGTCCGACATGCGGTCGGCCTCGCGCCGATGACTGATGTGGCGCACCAGGTCCGGATTGACGCGTGGTTCGTTGCCGGCGCGCGGTTCCTGCGCCGCCTCGGCGCTGCGGTAGTCGAACAGGTCGAAGAGCCGCTTGCCGACCAGCACGTGCTGCCACAGCGGCACGGGCCGGTGCTCGTCGACCACCACCGTCGTGTCGCCGCGCACCGTTTGGATCCAGCCGCCGAACTCCTCGGCGTTGCTCACCGTCGCCGACAAGCTGACCAGCCGCACCTCGTCGGGCAGGTGCAGGATCACCTCTTCCCACACCGGCCCACGCATCCGGTCGGCGAGGAAGTGCACCTCGTCCATCACCACAAACGAAAGGCCTTGCAGCGCCGAAGAATTCGCGTACAACATGTTGCGCAGCACTTCGGTGGTCATCACCACCACGGGCGCGTCGGCGTTGACCGACATGTCGCCGGTCAACAGGCCGATGCGGTCGCGGCCGTAGCGTGCGGTTAGGTCGGTGTGCTTCTGGTTGCTCAGCGCCTTGAGCGGGGTGGTGTAGAAACACTTGCCGCCGGCCGCCAGCGCCAGGTGCACGGCGAACTCGCCGACCACCGTCTTGCCGGCGCCGGTCGGCGCGCACACCAGCACGCCGTGGCCCCGTTCGAGCGCCGCGCAGGCCCGCTGCTGGAAGCCGTCGAGGCCGAAGGGCAGTTCCGCGGCGAACCGGGGCAGCTCGACCAGCGCCGTCGACTCCTGCGGCGCCGCCGGGTCAGGTGACATCGTCGTGCTGCCCGGCGCTGAACGACGGTTCCCGGATCGGCGTGGGCGCCTCGATGGCGGAGGCCTGGTCGTCGGGGATCGCGACCTCGGCGTCGCGCTTGGCCTTGCGCCGGTCGTGGAACCGGGCGATCTGGATGGCGAGCTCGAGCAGCACCGACAGGGCCACCCCGAGCGCGGTCATCGAGAAGGGGTCGGAGCCCGGCGTGAACACCGCAGCGAACACGAACATCGCGAAGATCAGGCCGCGCCGCCACGCCTTGAGCCGTTCGTAGGTCAGCACCCCGATCATGTTGAGCATCACGATCAGCAGCGGAAATTCGAAACTGACGCCGAACACCACCAGCAGGTTGATCAAGAACCCGAAGTACCGGTCGCCGGAGAGCGCGGTGACCTGCACGTCACTGCCGACGGTCAGCAGGAAGCCCAGCGCCTTGGACAGCACGAAGTAGGCCAACAGCGCGCCGCCGATGAACAGCACCGCGGCGGGGATGACGAAGCCGATCGCGAAGCGGCGTTCCTTCTGGTAGAGGCCGGGCGTGATGAAGGCCCACAGCTCGTAGAGCCACACCGGGCAGGCCAGCACGATGCCGGCGGTCATACCGACCTTGAGCCGCAACATGAACTGGTCGAACGGCGCGGTGGCCAGCAGGCGGCACTGGCCGTCGGCGCTGATGTCCGCGCGGGCCGACTGCGGCAGGGCGCAGTAGGGGTGGCGCAACCATTCGCCGAGGCTTTCCAACCCGAAGAGCCCGTGGCCGTACCAGACGAAGCCGAAGATCGTGGTGAGCAGGATCGCGGCCAGGGAGATCAGCAGGCGGGTGCGCAGCTCGGTCAGGTGATCGACCAGCGACATCGTCGCATCGGGGTTGGTGCGACTGCGCCGGTTACGCGGATTGAGGCGCTTCAGCAGGCCGGCAGTGCGCGCTGAAACCTTGAAGGCTTTCACGAAGCTCGGTCAGGCTCGGTCAGGGGCGCTCGGGCACCGCGGCGACGGCGGGCTTAGGCCGGGCGTGCTTCGCTGTGGCCCTGCTCGGTGCCCGCGGGAGCGTCAACTCGGTGCGATTGCACGGGAGTGGGGTTGGCCGCCGGCGGGGCGGCGTTGTTCTCCAGCGCCGACGAGTCGGCCTTGCCCTCGCTCTGCATCTCGCGGAGCTCGGACTTGAAGATTCGCATCGACTTGCCCAACGAACGCGCTGCGTCCGGGAGCTTCTTGGCACCGAACAGCAGGATCACCACGATAGCGAGGATCGCCCAGTGCCACGGACTAAGACTGCCCACTTTGATTACCTCCAGACGTCCACCCGATGCTACCGCAGCGGGGCGCGCTGCCGGTGGGTCCGCGCCGCGACGCGGCCGTGCGGGCGGCGGACCGGTCAGGGAACGGCAGCCCGGTAGGCCTGCAGGGCGGCCGCCGCGGCGTCGCGCACCCGCTGCGCCAGCGCTCGCGGTTCCAGCACCTCGACGCCGTCGCCCAGGCCCAGCACCAGCCGGGTCATCCAGTCCTCGGAGGCGTACGTCATCACTGCCTCACAGGAGCCGTCCGGCAATTCGCGAACGTCGCGCATGGGGTAGTACTCGAGCATCCACGACGCCGACGGCGCGAGCCGCAACCGGGCGGACGGCAGCGAGGGATCGCCGTCGAACAGCGAGGTGTCCGGCGGAGCCTGCAGCGCGGGCGCGGGCGGGGCCGCCGGCTCGTCGAGCTCGGTGGCGTCGACGATGCGGTCGAAGCGGAACAACCGCACCCCGTCGGCCTCGCGCGACCAGGCCTCCAGGTAACTGTGACCGCCGACCAGCAGCACCCTGATGGGGTCGACGACGCGGCTGGTCAGCGTGTCGTGGGAGGCGGAGTAATAGTCGATGGACAGCGCCCGCCGGGACTGCACCGCGGTGCGCACCGCGGCGGCGGCCCGCGTCTCGGCCGGCGCGGGCTCCTGCACGGCGGTCACCGACGCGGTGAGATCGTGGCCGACGGAGCCGGCGGCGGCCTCGATCTTGGCGATCGCGTTGCGTGCGGCCTCGGGGTCGACGACGCCCGGGATGTCGGCGAGCGCCCGCAGCGCCACCAGCAGGCCGGTGGCCTCCGGGGAGGTGAGCTTGAGCGGCCGGTCGATCCCGGCGGAGAAGGTCACCTCGATGGTGTCCCCGGAGAACTGGAAGTCGATGAGGTCACCGGGATAGTAGCCGGGCAGGCCGCACATCCACAGCTGGTTAAGGTCCTCTTCGAGTTGCTTGTCCGAGACGCCGAGGTCCGCCGCGGCCTTAGCGCGGGTGACCTTCGGGTTGGCCTGGAAGTACGGGACCATGTTGAGCAGCCGGACCAGGCGGGTGGACACCGGCGTCATGAGACGCCCCCGGCGTGTGCGCGCAGCCGGCCCAGCACGTCCTCGCGCAGGGACGCCGGCTCCAGCACGACGGCGTCGGCGCCGTACCCGGCGATGTCACGCGCCAGCTGGTCGGCGGACCGGATGTCGAGCTCGATGACGTCGCCGTCGCGGTCGTTCAGTCGCCGGGGCCCGGCTGAGGAGCCGGCGCGGCGCAACGCCGTCGCCCGACCGTCGGCGACCCAGACCCGCGCCTGCCCGCCCGCCGTCGACGCGGCCATTTCGGTGAGCGTCTGGGCGACGATTCTGCGCAGGTCGACGCCGTCCGGGACGGCGACCGCGCCGGGTGGACCGATGGGCGCGACGTCGGGTCCGATGCGCGAGAGCCGGAAGGTGCGGGTGGCGTCGCGGTCGCGGTCGTGGCCCACCAGGTACCAGCGGCCCTTCTCGGTGACCACGCCCCAGGGCTCGACGGTGCGGGTGGCGTAGGGCTCGGCCCGGGACGGCCGGTGGGCGAATTGCACGGCTTGGCGGGCGTCGATGGCGGCCAGCAGCACGCCGAGCACATCCTCCGAGCCGCGCAGCCCGGGCAGCCCGGGTGGCGACGCGATGGCCACCGGCGCGTCCGGGTCGACGTCGACGCCGGCGGCCCGCAGTTTGAGCAGTGCCCCCTGCGTCGCGGTGATCAGCTCGGGCGATTCCCACAGCTGCGTCGCGACCGCCACCGCGGCCGCCTCGTCGGCGGTCAGCTCGACGACGGGTAGGGAGTACGCGTCGCGGTTGATGCGGTAGCCCTCGGTGGGATCGCACGCCGACGCGCGGCCCACCTCGAGCGGAATGCCCAGGTCGCGCAACTCGTTCTTGTCCCGCTCGAACATCCGCGAGAACGCCTCCACGCTGGGGCTGTCCGAATAGCCGGCCACGCTGGACCGGATTTTCTCCGCACTGATGTAACCGCGGGTGGACAACAGGGCGATGACGAGATTGACCAGCCGCTCGACTTTGGAGGTCGCCATTTGCTCCAGATTAGATGGCGCCCGAGCGGCGCGCGCACCGACTCGCTAACGCCCCACAGGTCACATGCGTCGCAGTTTTGAGGGGCACAGGCGGTTCTGGAAAGCGCTAGCGCGGGCGCTATCGCATTTGCGATTCGCCCATGCCGACCTCGGCGATGCTGGTGTGACCGATGGGACGAACGGCGCGCTACATGCTGGCGATGAGCCGCTTCACGCGCTCGTCGACCGCCCGGAACGGGTCCTTGCACAGTACGGTGCGCTGCGCCTGGTCGTTGAGCTTGAGATGCACCCAGTCGACGGTGAAGTCGCGGCCGGCGGCCTGGGCGGCGCTGATGAACTCCCCGCGTAGCCGGGCGCGTGTGGTCTGCGGCGGCTGGTCGACGGCCTCGGCGATGTCCTCGTCGGTGGTGACGCGCGCGGCCAACCCCTTGCGCTGCAGCAGGTCGAACACGCCGCGACCGCGCTTGATGTCGTGATACGCCAGGTCCAACTGCGCAATCTTCGGATCAGACAGCTCCATGTTGTAGCGGTCCTGGTAGCGCTGGAAGAGCTTGCGCTTGATCACCCAGTCGATCTCGGTGTCGACCTTGGCGAAGTCCTGGCTCTCGACGGCGTCGAGTTGGCGGCCCCACAGATCGACGACCTGCTCGACCTGGGCGTTCGGCTCGCGGGTCTGCAGGTGTTCGACGGCGCGGCTGTAGTACTCCCGCTGGATGTCCAGCGCGCTGGCCTGCCGGCCGCCCGCCAGCCGCACGGGCCGCCGCCCGGTGGTGTCGTGGCTGACCTCGCGGATGGCGCGGATCGGGTTGTCGAGCGAGAAATCGCGGAACGGGACCCCGGCCTCGATCATCTCCAAGACCAGCGCCGCGGTGCCGACCTTGAGCATGGTCGTGGTCTCACACATGTTGGAGTCGCCGACGATCACGTGCAGCCGCCGATATTTTTCGGCGTCGGCGTGCGGCTCGTCGCGGGTGTTGATGATGGGCCGGCTGCGGGTGGTCGCCGACGAGACGCCCTCCCAGATGTGCTCGGCGCGCTGCGACAGGCAGAACGTCGCGGCCTTGGGGGTCTGCAGCACCTTGCCGGCACCGCAGATCAGCTGGCGGGTGACCAGAAACGGCAGCAGCACGTCGGAGATGCGGGAGAATTCGCCGGCGCGCACGATCAGGTAATTCTCGTGGCAGCCGTAGGAGTTGCCCGCCGAGTCGGTGTTGTTCTTGAACAGATAAATGTCGCCGCCGATGCCCTCGTCCGCGAGCCGCTGCTCGGCGTCGACGAGGAGGTCTTCCAGCACCCATTCGCCGGCTCGGTCGTGGGTGACCAACTGGACGAGGCTGTCGCATTCGGCCGTGGCGTACTCCGGGTGGCTGCCGACGTCGAGATAAAGCCGAGCGCCATTGCGCAGGAACACATTGGAGCTGCGGCCCCAGGATACGACGCGGCGGAACAGGTACCGAGCCACCTCGTCCGGGCTCAGCCGTCGGTGGCCGTGGAATGTGCAGGTGACCCCGAACTCGGTCTCGATGCCCATGATTCGCCGCTGCACACAATCGAGCGTACTTGTTGTGCGACCGCATGGGTGCTCAAGCCGCGATTACGGCCCGACAACTTCCGACGCTCCCCCGCACCGTCGCGCTACACACGAACCTGGAAAACCGCCCCGACGAACCTGTGACTTACCTGAAAACGCAGTCCCCTCGGTGGGTGAATTGTAACTGACCGTATCCGGAACTCGCCGTCAACAAAGCGTAAGGAATCGGCGGTCACGTTAAGAACAAAAGCTCATCGTTAACAATTAATCACTTTCGCGTGGACGGCCCCCGCTCGGTTGCACGCGGACGAACCTGGTCGCTATATACATTCCATCACCGCAATCGAAGCCGTCGACGCTGGGCGCCGAACGTCGACGTTCGCAGACGCCGCCCTCCGTCCCGACTACCAGGCCACTTCGAGCAGAACGCTTCCAGAATGGACTTGAATGCAAGATAACAATGCTTTTGCTGAAAATTCGCTTTTAGCGAGTTCAGTCCAATTGAAATGCCATTTACATCGATTTGCCATAGAACTTAAGGGGAAATGATGCCGCTCGGCAGCGTTTTACAGGCACTGATCGTCTTGGCCGTCGTCTTGGTCGGCTCGGTACTGGTCGGCCACGTGTTTCGCCGAATCAAACAACCCGCGGTTGTCGGCGTCATCTTCTTCGGACTTTTGATGGGCACGCTGCTGGCCGTGTGCCCGCCCTCGCTGAAGCCGGTGCTGACCTCGACGACCTCGAAATCTCTGATCGAGGCGGTCGGCGAGGCAGGTCTGCTGCTGCTGATGTTTATGGTGGGCGTCGAGTTGCGCTCGTACAGCTCCGCCGGTGCGCGGTCGTCCTACTGGCAGCTGGTGCCCTGCCTGGCGATCCCGATCGTCGTGTGCGCCGCCGCAGCGTGGCCGTTCGCGCACCGTCTCGTCGGCCCCGACCACAACCCGCTCCACGTCTGGATGTTCGTGGGTGTGGCTTTGAGCGTGACGGCCGTTCCCGTCCTGGTGCTCCTGGTTCGGGATCTGGGTGTCCCGGCGCCGGTGCCCGAGGTCGCACTGCGCATCGCCGTCGCGACGGACGCGACGGCGTGGGCGTTGGTTACGGCGTTGATCGTGGTGACCACCGACCTGAGCGCGGTCTCCGTGCCGGCGGTCTGCGTGGGCGTCGCGATGCTGGTGGCCGTGGTGTTGGTGCTGCCTCGACTCATTCGGCGGTGGTTTAGGACGGACATCCACGCCGCCCCCTTCGTGGTGGCCATCCTGGCTTATGTCCTGGTCGGCGGCGCAGCCACGCAGGTCCTCGGCGTCCATCCGGCCATCGGCGCGGTGATCGCCGGCCTGTCCTTTCCCACCGGGATCGCCAGCGAGAAGGCGCATCACGCCCTGGGCGCGGTCGCCGACGTGTTAATTCCCGCGTTCTTCGTGTCGAGTGCGCTCTCGGTGCCGCTGCAGACCCTCGCGGACCTGTGCCGGTGGAGCGGTCTGCTGTGCCTGCTGTGCCTGACCGTCGCGGCGTTCGGATCGAAGATCGCCGTGGGTTGGCTCGCCGGCAAGATGCAGCGCTGGCCGCATCAAACGTCCGCCGAATTGGGCGTCCTGCTCAATTGTCGCGGCGTCACCGAACTCGCCATTGCGACGGTCGGGCTGCAATCGCACCTGATCGGCCCGTACGCCTTCGCGATGTTGTGCGCGCTCGCCATTATCACCACCGCGGTGACCGCCCCGCTGTATCGCGCCATCTCCAGGGTCGCCGCGGTCCGCGTGGCACCGGCACCCATGCCACAGGCAACGGCCGCCTGAGCGGCCACCAGCATCCGCAGGAGATAAGCAGTGACTCGACCAGGGGCCAAAGAGAAGCCGCGCCCGAATCCACGGCTGCTGCCGATCCGCAAGCGAATTCCCCGGTCCGGTGGGCCACCGCCGCGGACCTCCCAGACAGCGTGGAAATTCCCCGAGGACCGCGCACCGTCCCAGGGCCGCCGCCGGCGGTGGTGGCCGCGCACGCGCTTCGGTGTCATCGCCCTGCTGGGAGCGGTCGCTTGCGCGATGCTCACATCGCTGGTGCTTTACGTCGACGACGCCGCCGCACAAAGGATTTCGGTGCACGGACTGCCCGCCGCCGGCGGGACGACGGTCACCCTGAATGTGGTGAGCATCGGCAGCAGTTACAGCGAACTCGTCGGCGATCTCGTCGTCCGGCCCGGACCCGACCTACTGGATCCGGCCACCGACGGGCTCAAACAGGATTTGACCGTGGCGGTCACGTCCACGACGACGCCGATCAGGCGCACCTGGTCCAAGGGCATGCTGCCGGGCGTCTTCCCGGTTCCGCTCACCTTGGCCCGCGACGTCGAGCGCTGGCCGTTCGACAGCTACTACACCGGCCCCATCACGGTGGAACTGTTCAGTGGCACCGGACAACCGCCGGAGCGCGCCGACGTGGCCTTCGTCAACCGACTGACCGGCTGGAAGTTCAATGTCAACCGGGTGAGCACCGCAAACCGGTTGGCGCCCTACGAGATCGAACTTCAGCGGTCCGCAAGCACCATGCTGTTCGCGATCGTCATCCTGTGCATCTTCGTCGCGATCGCGGCCGTCGGCCTGTTCGTGGCGATAAAAACCCTTCGCGATCCACGGCGCTTCCAATCGCCGTTGACCACCTGGTACGCGGCGATGCTGTTCGCCGTGGTGCCGCTTCGCAACGCTCTCCCGGGGTCACCGGCGTTCGGCAGCTGGATCGACCTGACGATCGTCTTGTGGGTGCTGGTCGCGTTGGTCGTGTCGATGCTGCTCTACATCGCGGCGTGGTGGCAGGCGACCAACGCGAAAACGTGAGCGGGTCGCCGCCGCCCGCCCCAACCGGTCAGTCGGTCTCCTGCAGCAGGCCCTCGAGCGTCTGGCGGTTGATCCGCCTGAACGCGCGGCGCGGCCGGTTGACGTCGAGGATCGCGATCTCGAGGCTGGCGACGTCGAGGCTGGACTGGTCGCCATTCGAGCCGCTCTCCGCGCTGCCGGCCCGCAACGCCTTCACCGCGATGCGGGTGGCGTCACGCAGGTCGGCGTTCTCGGTGTAGGAGTCCTTGAGCGCCGTGGTGATCGGCTCGGTGGTGCCGCCCATCACGACGAAGTGCGGCTCGTCGGCGATCGACCCGTCGTAGGTGATGCGGTAGAGCTCGGGCGGCTTTGACTCGCCGTAGTGCGCGACCTCCGCCACGCACAGCTCCACCTCGTAGGGCTTGGCCTGCTCGGTGAAGATGGTGCCCAGGGTCTGCGCGTAGACATTGGCCAGCTGGCGGCCGGTCACGTCGCGCCGGTCGTAGGCATACCCGCGGGTGTCGGCGAACTGGATGCCGCCGCGGCGCAGGTTGTCGAACTCGTTGAACTTGCCCGCGGCCGCAAAGCCCACCCGGTCGTAGAGCTCGCTGATCTTCTGCAGGGACCGCGACGGGTTCTCCGCCACGAACAGCACGCCTCCGGCATAGGCCAACGCGACCACGCTTTTGCCGCGGGCGATGCCCTTGCGCGCGAGCTCGCTGCGCTCGCGCATCGCCTGCTCGGGCGAGATGAAGTACGGGAAGCTCACTTCTCATCACCGTCCGGCCCGAAAGTGTCAGCGCGCGAGCGGCTTTGGATGACCTCGCGGGCCAGCTCGGCGATCCGGCTCTCCGGGACCTCCACGGCGCCCTCGGCGCCGATGGACACGGCCGTCGGGTAGATCCCGCGAACCAGGTCCGGTCCGCCGGTGGCGGAGTCGTCGTCGGCCGCGTCGTAGAGCGCCTCCACGGCGACCCGCACGGCGGAATCGGAGTCGGTCACCTGCGAGTACAGCTTCTTGATCGACGACTTGGCGAACAGCGACCCCGAGCCCACCGACTGATAGCCCTCTTCCTCCAGGTTCCAGCCGCCGGCCGCGTCGAATGACACGATCCGGCCGGCGCTTTCGGGGTCGGGCGCGTCGATGTCGTAGCCCGCGAGCAGCGGCAGCGCCACCAGCCCCTGCATGGCGGCGGCCAGGTTGCCGCGCACCATGATCGCCAACCGGTTCACTTTGCCGGCGAACGTCAGCGGCACGCCTTCGAGCTTCTCGTAGTGTTCCAGTTCGACTGCGTAGAGCCGGGCGAACTCGACGGCGATCGCCGCGGTTCCGGCGATCCCCGTGGCGGTGTAGTCGTCGGTGACGTACACCTTTTTGACGTCCCGCCCGGCGATCATGTTGCCCTGCGTCGAACGCCGGTCCCCGGCGATGACGACCCCGCCGGGAAACTTCAGCGCGACGATGGTGGTGCCGTGCGGCAGGTTCGCGCCGGCGCCCGGCTGCGCGTCACCGTTGAGGTTCGCCGGCAGCAACTGCGGAGCCTGACGGCTCAGGAAGTCGGCGAACGACGAGAGGTCTACAGCGGGGCCCGGGGACAGGGCCGAGCCCGGAAGTGCGAAGTTAGAGGACAGGCGATCGGAGAAAGGCCAGGTCACTGTCCGCCCTTTTGGACGTATGCCCGGACGAAGTCTTCCGCGTTCTCCTCGAGGACGTCGTCGATCTCGTCCAGCAGATCGTCGGTCTCCTCAGTAAGCTTTTCACGGCGCTCCTGACCCGCGGCCGTGCTGCTGGTGACGTCATCCTCGTCACCGCCACCACCGCCACGCTTGGTCTGCTCTTGAGCCATCGCCGCCTCCTGCGTTATCTGGGCCTGTGTAACAGCCGCGCCACACTGCCCGCTGGTCTTTCCCTAGCCTACCGGGCAACCCCGACGTTCCCCCGGCTAACCGGTACTTAGCTGGTCAGCTGTTCCACCAGCGCCGCGGCGCTGTCCACCGAGTCCAACAGCGCGCCGACGTGCGCCTTGCTGCCCCGCAGCGGCTCGAGCGTGGGAATCCGGACCAGCGAATCGCCGCCCAGGTCGAAGATCACCGAGTCCCAACTGGCCGCGGCGATGTCGGCGCCGAAGCGGCGCAGGCACTCCCCGCGGAAGTAGGCGCGCGTGTCCGTCGGCGGCTTGTCGACCGCTTCGAGGACCTGGTGCTCGGTCACCAGCCGCTTCATCGAGCCGCGCGCGACCAGCCGGTTGTACAGCCCCTTGTCCAGCCGGACGTCGGAGTACTGCAGGTCGACCAGGTGCAGCCGGGGCGCCGACCAGCTCAGGTTCTCCCGCTGCCGGAAGCCCTCGAGCAGCCGCAGCTTGGCCGGCCAGTCCAGCAGCTCCGCGCATTCCATCGGGTCCCGCTCGAGCAGGTCGAGCACGTGCGCCCACGTTTCGACGACGTGCGACGCGCGCGGGTCGGGATCGCGACTGTCGACCAGCTTCGCCACCCGGTCCAGGTAAATTCGTTGCAGCGCAAGGCCTGTCAGCTCACGCCCGTCGGAGAGCGCCACCGCGGTCCGCAACGAGGGGTCGCGACTGATCGCGTGGACGGCGTGCACCGGCCGTGCCAGCGCGAGATCGGCCAGGTCGATGCCGTGCGCCGGGCCCTCCTCGATCAAGTCCAGAACCAGCGCCGTCGTGCCCAGCTTCAGGTAGGTCGACGTCTCGGCGAGGTTGGCGTCGCCGATGATCACGTGCAACCGGCGGTAGCGGTCGGCGTCGGCGTGCGGCTCGTCGCGGGTGTTGATGATGCCGCGCTTGAGGGTGGTCTCCAGCCCCACCTCGACCTCGATGTAGTCGGAGCGCTGCGACAGCTGGAAGCCCGGCTCGTCGCCCGACGGGCCGATGCCGACGCGACCGGAGCCGGTGACCACCTGGCGGGACACGAAGAACGGGGTGAGACCCGCGATGATCGAGGAGAACGGCGTCTGCCGAGACATCAAGTAGTTCTCGTGCGACCCGTAGGAAGCGCCCTTGCCGTCGACGTTGTTCTTGTACAGCTGCAGCTTGGCGGCCCCCGGCACGCTCGCGACGTGCCGCGCGGCGGCCTCCATGACCCGTTCGCCGGCCTTGTCCCAGATCACCGCGTCCAGCGGGTCGGTGCACTCCGGGGCGGAATACTCGGGGTGCGCGTGGTCGACGTAGAGCCGGGCGCCGTTGGTGAGGATCATGTTCGCGGCGCCTACCTCGTCGGCGTCGACCACCGGCGGCGGGCCGGCCGAGCGGCTCAGGTCGAAACCGCGGGCGTCGCGCAGCGGCGACTCCACCTCGTAGTCCCACCGGGTGCGCTTGGCGCGCTGAATCCCGGCGGCGGCCGCGTAGGCCAACACCGCCTGAGTCGAAGTGAGGATCGGGTTGGCGGTCGGGTCGGACGGCGACGAGATGCCGTACTCGACCTCCGTCCCGATAATCCGTTGCATGCGACCAGCGTAGGCCGAGCGACGAGCAGCCCTCGCGCAGGGTGAAACGGCCGGCCAGCGGTCGCCACGCCGCTAGGGTGACCGGGTGGACGCAACTCGGCGCCGCACGCCGGACCGTCAGCGCGCGGCCGCCGCCGAACAGTGGTTCTTGGCGCGGGGTCTGCCGTCGGTGCTCACCCCGAGCGGCCGGTGGCGCCGATTGTGGCCGCGGTGCGCCC
>NZ_LZKC01000076.1:0-2292 GCF_001672685.1 Mycobacterium sp. E2462 | reverse complement strand
TGCGGGCCAACGCCAAGCTCGCGGCGCGCACCGGCGTGCCAGAGGAGTCGATCCTGTTGGCGGAGAACGGCGTCAGCGTCGACTTGCGGGCTGGGGTGGCGTCCATCGCGGGTGCCGTGCCGGTCGGGAAGATGTTCGTCGACGGCTTGGTCGACGGCGACGTCGGCGACATCACGCTGGGGGAGCGGCTCATCCTGTCGTCGGGCTTCGTCGCGGTGACCGTGGTGGTCCAGCGCGGCACCGGCCGCCCGGTGACCGCGCCGCAGCTGCATTCGCGGGGGTTCTCCGAGGATCCCAAGGCCCTGGAGCCCGCGCTGCGGCGCGTCGAGGCGGAGCTGGAATCGCTGCTGTCCGAACAGATCACCGACCCCACCCGGATCGCGCAGGCCGTGCGGCGCACCGTCGGCAAGTGGGTCGGTGAAACCTACCGGCGGCAGCCGATGATCGTGCCGACCGTCATCGAGGTCTAGGCGCCGGGCTACACCTTCTCCGCGTACGCCAACCACTCCAATTGCGACGCCGTGAGCGTGCGGCCGGCGGGCGCGAGGTAGCGCGCCGCGAGTTCGTCGGGGCCAGCCTGCTCGATCAGCCGCCACCCGTAGCCGCCGATGAAGGCAGCAACCTCGTCGGGCTGTAAGCCGAAGCGCCACAACTGTTGTCGCTGCCGCACGGTGCGGTACAGCGTCCGCGTCCCGTAGCGGTTGGTGCCGTCGATGAAATCGCGCCGCACGTAGGTGAATACGAGGCGGCTCCCCGGCGCGGCCGCGCGCAAGCCCTCCAGCGTCCGCCGAACGGTCTGCTCGCTCAGGTACTGCGTGACGCCCTCGCAGATGAAGAACACCCGGTAATCGGTGCGGTACCCGTGCTCGGCGAGCGCGGTCAGCAGGTCGTCGCGCTCGAGGTTCAGCGCCACCAGGCGCACCGACAGCGGCGGCTGGCCCAGCACCCGCCGGACCGTCCGCAACTTTCTGGCGACGTTGACCGGCAGGTCGACCTCGAACACGGGGATCCGAACGCGGCGGGTCAGCAGGTAGGCGCGGGTATCCAACCCGGCGCCCAGGATCACCACGGCGTTGACGCCCTCCTCGAGCGCCTCGGTGAGTTTGTCGGAGATGAAGCGCTTGCGGCACGCCAGCGTCGCCCACAGCCCGGGACCGGTGAACTCCGAGCCGCGGATCATCAGGCGACGCACGGGGGTGAACCGCGCCGCGGCGACCAGCCAGCGCAGCGGCGCCGGCAGGAACAACTCGGCGAGGTCATCGTCGAGCAGGCGCCGGCCCGCCGGCTCGTTCTGCTCGACGGCCGCCAACACCATGGGCCCAAAGGCGGTGCGAGCTACCTGGTTTCGTGCCATGGCCGTTACTTGTTCAAGAATCCGGCATCCACCGGCAGCGCGACACCGGTGACGTAGCGGGCTTGATCGGAGACCAGCCAGGCCACCGCGTTCGCGATGTCTTCGGCCTGCAGCACCGCGACGGGCATGGCGTTGCCCATGGCCCCCGGTGTGTCCGTCTCGGCGGCCATCTTTGCCAGCCAGTCCCGGGTGAACTCGTTGTTGATCATCGGGGTGTCGACGCCGGACGGGTGAACCGAGTTGACCCGGATATATTGTCGGGCAAGCAGATTGGCGTAGACCCGCATCAACCCGACGACGCCGTGCTTGGCGGCGGCGTAGCCGACGGAGCCGGCGTCGGGGCTGCCAACGCCGGCCAGCCCGGCGCTGGAACTGATCAGGACGATCGACCCGCCGGCGCCCTGCTCGACCAGCGTGGGTATCGCCACCTCGATCGTGTGGTAGACGCCGGTGAGGTTGACATCGATGACGTCGCGCCAGCCGTCCTCACCGGACTGCATGGGGGCGATCCCGGCGTTGGCCACCACAATGTCGAGGCGGCCGAACTCGTCGAGGCCCGCCCGCAACGCCGTGGCCAGCGAGTCGCGGTCCCGCACGTCGCCGCGGGCCGCGACGATGCGGGCGCCGGAATCCTCGACGAGCTTGACGGTGGCCGCCAGGTCCTCCTCGGTGGCCAGCGGGTAGGGCACGCTGCCGATCTGTTCGCACAGGTCGACGGCGATGATGTCGGCGCCGTCGGCGGCCAGGCGTAGTGCGTGCGCGCGGCCCTGGCCGCGGGCGGCGCCGGTGACGAAGGCGACCTTGCCCGACAGGGGCCCCGCGGACGAGGGAGTCATCAGGGCCGCAATTGGCCCTTGTCCGGGTCGCCCGCCACGACCGGCTGCAGCATCTTGATGTCCGGCGCTCCCGCCAGGTGCTCGCCGACCGCGCCGAACATC
>NZ_LZKC01000075.1:0-14194 GCF_001672685.1 Mycobacterium sp. E2462 | reverse complement strand
GGCGCTGGAACCGTCGCGGCGCCATGGTGACCGACCGGTACCAGCGGTTGTGCCACCACGACAGCACCGCCGAGCTGCTCGACTTCGCCGCGGCGGCGGGCCTGACCGCGGTGGCCGTCGACAACGTCCCGGGGGCGGCGCGGCTGGAGCAGGCCGCGCTGCCGCGCGAGTGCCTGCTGGTGTTCGGCCAGGAGGGGCCCGGCATCACCGACGACACCCGCGCCGGCGCGGCGCTGACCGTGTCGATCGCCCAATTCGGCTCGACGCGCAGCATCAACGCCGGCGTCGCCGCCGGGATCGCCATGCACGCCTGGGTACGCCAGCACGCCGACCTGTCACGGGCCTGGTGATCCCGGACCCCCGATGGGGCAGGATCGACAGCTATGGATCAGCTCTGGGCCAACCGCGCGGCCAGCGCCGAAGCCGCTGTGGCGCAACGACACCTGAAGCGGCTGTGGGGTTTGCCCGCGACCCAGCTCGGCGTGGTGGGCTGGCCGCCGACCCGGCGCGACCGGCTGTTCGGCACCTGGCACTACTGGTGGCAGGCGCACCTGCTGGACTGCCTGGTCGACGCGCAGCGGCGCGACCCGCAGGCCGAAAGGCGGGCCCGGATCACCCGGCAGATCCGCTCGCACCGGCTGCGTAACAACCTCTCCTGGACCAACAACTACTACGACGACATGGCTTGGCTCGCGCTGGCGCTGGAACGCGCCGCACGCATCGCCGACGTGCAACGCCCGGGTGCGCTCACCAAGCTCGCCGGCCAATTCGTCGGCGCGTGGGCGCCGCAAGACGGCGGCGGCATCCCGTGGCGCAAGCCGGGGAATTTCTTCAACGCCCCGGCCAACGGGCCGGCGGGGATCTTCCTCGCCCGCTACGGTGACCACCTGAGACGGGCCGGGCAGATGGCGGATTGGATCGACAGCACGCTGATCGATCCCGACACACACCTGGTGTTCGACGGCATCAAGGACGGCTCGCTGGTGCGTGCGCAGTACACCTACTGCCAGGGCGTGGTGCTCGGGCTGGAGACCGAACTCGCCGCCCGCACCGGCGCCGAGGTCCGGGCCCGCCACGGCGCCCGGGTGCACCGCCTGGTCGCGGCCGTCGCCGAACACATGGCGCCCGCGGGCGTCCTGACCGGCGCCGGCGGTGGTGACGGCGGGCTGTTCTCCGGCATCACGGCCCGCTACCTGGCACTCGTCGCCACCACCTTGCCCGGCGACTCGGCCGACGACGCCGTCGCCCGCGACACCGCGCGCCGGCTGGTGCTGGCCAGTGCCAAGGCGGCATGGGACCACCGGCAGACGGTCGACGGCCTGCCGGTGTTCGGACCGTTCTGGGATCGCGACGCGCAACTGCCCACCGCCGCCGGCAAAGAGGGGGAGTTCATCGAGGGCGCGGTAAGCGGATCGGAGATCCCCGAGCGGGACCTGTCGGTGCAGCTGTCGGGCTGGATGCTGATGGAGGCCGCCTGTAACGTCACCGCCGTGACTGCAGGCAACGACGCCGCCCCGCACCAGGAATGAGCCGCCGATGACCGAGCCCGGCAGCTGGATTCCCGACGACGCGACGCTCGACCAGGCCAACCTCACCCACTTCTTGGCCTGGCTGGCCGAGACCGGGCGCGGTCACTACGACGGCTATCCCGACTTGCTCCGCAAGTCCGTCGACGACATCGACTGGTTCTGGGACGCCGTCTGGCACTACTTCGACGTCCAGGCCGCCACCCCGCCGAGCGCCGTGCTCGGCAACCGCGCCATGCCGGGAGCCGAGTGGTTCCCCGGCGCCACCCTGAATTACGCCGGCGAGGTGTTCCGGCACGCGACCGACCAGCGCCCCGCCCTCATCGCCGCCGGCGAGGACGGCACCACCGAGTGGTCGTGGGCGCGGCTGCAGGCCGAAACCGCCGCGTTCGCCGCCTACCTGCGCGGCCTCGGGTTGCGGCCCGGCGACCGCGTCGTGGGTTACCTACCCAACATCGGCGAGGCGGTCGTCGCCGCCCTGGCCACCGCGGCGGTGGGCGCGGTGTGGGCGGTGTGCAACCAGGACGTCTCGGTCGACGGCGTGATCGCCCGGCTGGGCCAGGTGGAACCGGCCGTGCTGGTGGCCAGCGACGGCTCGGTGTACGGCGGCAAGCGCATCGACCGCCGCGCGGAGCTGGACACCATCCGCCGCGGCATGCCGACCCTGCGGGTCACCGTGGTGGTGCCGCGGCTGGGGCTGGATCACGACGGTGACACCGTGGCGTGGGCGGCCGCGATCGACAACGACGCGGCCCTGGAGGTCGCGGCCGTCCCGTTCGCGCACCCGCTGTGGGTGATGTTCTCCTCCGGCACCACCGGCAAGCCCAAGGGCATCGTGCACGGGCACGGCGGCGCCCTGCTAGAGCACCTGAAATACTTGAGCCTGCAACTGGATCTGCACGCCGGCGACCGCTTCCTGTGGTACTCGTCGACCAGCTGGATGATGTGGAACCTGCTGGTGTCCGGGCTGCTGGTGGACACCACCATCGTGTTGTACGACGGCAGCCCCACGCACCTGAGGACCGACGGGCTGTGGCGGGTGGCCGCCGAGACCGGCGTCAACGTGCTGGGCGCCGGCGCCGGTTACCTGCTGGCCTGCGCTAAGGAGGACCTGAAGCCGGGCGCGACCTACCCGCTGGACGCGCTGCGCGCGGTGGGGTCCACCGGGTCCCCGCTGCCCGCCTCCGGGTTCCGCTGGGTGCAGGAGGGCCTGGGCCGGTCGGTGCCGGTGATCTCGATGAGCGGCGGCACCGATGTCTGCACCGCCTTCCTCGGCGGCTGCGCAATCATGCCGGTGGTGGCCGGCGAGTTGTCGTGTATCTGCCTGGGCGCGGCCATCGAGTCGTGGGTGGGACCGCAACGACCCGTGATCGGTGAAGAGGGCGAACTGGTGCTGACCAAGCCGATGCCCTCGATGCCGGTGTTCTTCTGGAACGACGACGACGGCAGCCGCTATCGCGCCGCGTACTTCGACAGGTACCCGGGCGTGTGGTGCCACGGCGACTGGATCACCATCACCGAGCGGGGATCCGTTGTGGTGCACGGCCGCTCGGACGCCACCCTGAACCGGCTGGGCGTCCGGATGGGCAGCGCCGAGATTTACGGGGCGGTCGAGGGCCTGCCCGAGGTGGACGACTGCCTGGTGGTGGGCGTCGAGCAGGGCGACGGCGGGTATTGGATGCCGTTGTTCGTGTCCCTCGCGGATGGGGTGGAGTTCGACGACGCGCTGCGCTCGAGCATCGTCGCGGCGATCCGCGCGCACGCCTCACCGCGGCACGTGCCCGACGACATCCTGGTGGTGCCCGCCATCCCGCGGACCCTGACCGGCAAGCGGCTGGAGATCCCGATCAAGCGCATCCTGCTGGGCGCCGCGCCCAGCGAGGCAGTGCAGATCAGTTCGATCGACCGACCGGAACTGCTAGACGCCTTCGTTGCGTACCGTCGGGCCGGGGTGCGCTGAATCGGGGCTCTGCTCAACGGTTTTGGACCGGCGGCCGCGATAACCCCGCCAGGCCGCGACGAACGCCGGGATCATCGACACGAACAGGATCACCAGGATGATCTTTTCCAGGTTCTGGTGAACGAACGGCACGTTGCCCAGGTTGTACCCGATCAGCGTCACGCCGCCGCCCCACAGCACGCCGCCGACGATGTCGAATGCTAGGTAGACGGGGTAACGCATGTAGGAGACCCCGGCGATCACCGGGGTGAAGGTCCGTACGAACGGCAGGAAGCGGGCCAGGATGATCGCCCATGCGCCGTACTTCTCGAAGAAGGCGTGCGAGTCGGTGACGTAGTGCTTCTTGAAGAAGCGGGAGTCTTCCTTCTTGAACAGCGCCGGCCCGATCCGGCGGCCGATGAAGTACCCGGTCTGGTCGCCCAGGATCGCGACGATGGCGACGGCCGGGGCCAACACCCAGATGTCGAGCGTGCCCTTGGCGGCCAGCAGCCCGCCGGTGAACAGCAGTGACTCGCCGGGCAGCAGCGGGAACAGCAGCCCCGTCTCGACGAAGACGATGACCAGGATCGTCGGCAGCACCGCCGACGCGAAATAGCCCTGGGGACCAATCCAGGTCATCGGGTCGAGGATGTTGGGCAGGGCCGTCACGGCGGTGCTCATGGTCGTTCAACATACCGGCTCGGGGTGAGCCGCCGACCGGTTACGCGGTCGGTCAGCCGCTGGGCGACTGGCAGATCTTCCACTGGTCGTCGCGGTACTGCAGGTCGAGGCTGCGGGTCGAGCGCACCTGTGGGTCGTAGGCCATGAACGTCGTGACGTTGGCCTCGGCGTGCTGGCCGTTGATGACCACCTGGTCGATGCTGGCGATCACCGGGTACTGCTTGGCCGCCGAGACGCGGCCATACGATTCCTGCCACGAGTGCTCGTCGTAATCGGCGTAACCATCGCGGGTGGTCCCGCAGGTGATGGTGCGCAGCGTGGTGAGGTCGCCGCGCTGGATGGCGGTGTCGAAGTCCGAGATGGTGTGCTTGACCAGGTCTTCCTGGGAAGCCTTCGCGTGCTTGCCCCGGGTCAGCAGCACGGTGCCCAGGATGGCGATCGCCGCCAGCGCCAGCACGATGACGACCAGCGCCAGCACCCAGCCCCAGTTGAACTGCTTGGGCGGCCGCAGCCGCTCGCCGAAGCGCGGCGGGATCGACTGTGGCACAGCGGCTTTCTGCGGGGCGCCGAGCTGGCCGTGCGGCGGAGTGGCGAACACCTCGGTGGCGGGCTCCGGTGTGGTGGCGATGACCGTGGTCTCTTTGGCGTCGAATCCGGGCGCGGTGAAGCGGCGCTCGTGCGCGGGGTCCGACGTGTCGTCGGGGCCGCCTTGGGGCTCGCCCTGGTTGATCACCACGGTCTCGGTCTCGGCATCGCGGGGTATCAGCGGAACGTTCTCGGTGACGTCTTCGCTGGACACGTCGCCGGGCGCACCGGCGTCATAGGCCCACTCGTCGCCCGGTTTGTTCCGGGACTCGCGCGGATCCACGGCTGCTGTCCTCCTAGGAGTGCGGTAGTTGCAGAGCTTAGCGACGAATACCCCGCGATGGGGTGAGGGAGAGGTGCGGCGCCGGCCACGAAACCGCGAACTGCAAAATAGAGCTATGACGCCGATGGGAGATCTCCTAGGACCCGACCCGATCCTGCTGCCCGGCGATTTCGACGCCGAGGCCGAACTGCTCGCCGGCGAGAAACCGGGCATCGTCGCCGCCGCGCATCCGGCGGCGTCGGTGGCCTGGGCCGCGCTCGCCGAGCAGGCGCTGGCCGACGACCAGGCCATCACGGCCTACGCCTACGCCCGCACGGGCTACCACCGGGGCCTGGACCAGTTGCGCAGGAACGGCTGGAAGGGCTTCGGCCCGGTGCCCTACGCGCACGAGCCCAACCGCGGCTTCTTGCGCTGCGTGGCGGCGCTGGCGCGCGCCGCCGACTCGATCGGGGAGGCGCCGGAGTACGCGCGCTGCCTGGATCTGCTCGACGACTGCGACCCCACCGCCCGCGCCGCGCTGGGGTTGGACGGCTAGCAGGGTCTGAGAAGGTCCTAGAAGGTCCTAAAAGGTCTCAGCGCAGTCGGCTCCGCCCGGCCCTTCGATCTGCACGGTGGCGTGGTCGAGCCCGCGGGCCGACAGCACCGCGCGGGCGTCGTTCAGCACCCGCGCCGAGTCCGCCGAGCTGGTCAGGTGCGCGGTGCACATGTCCTTGCCGGGCGCGAGCGTCCAGACGTGGAGGTCGTGGACCTCGGTGACGCCGTCGACGGCGCCCAGCGCGGTCCGCAGCTCCTCGACGTCGATGTGGGTGGGCGACGACTCCGACAGGATCCGCAGCGTGTCGCGGGCCAGCGCGATGGCCCGGGGCAGCACCCACAGCGCGACCAGCACGGCCACCACCACGTCGGCGTAGGGCCAGTGCGTGGTCACGGTGACGATGCCGGCGATCAGCACGCCCAGGCTGCCGACGGTGTCGGCGACGACCTCCATGTAGGCGCCCTTGACCGCCAGGCTGCCCGACGACTGTGACCGCAATAGCAGCGCCACCGCGAAGTTGGCGGCCAGGCCGGCCAGCGCCACCACGATCATCGGGACGCCGGGGATCGGCGGCGCGTCGCTGAGCCGTTCGATGGCCTCGTAGAGGATGAACAGGGCCACCCCGACCAGCAACGCGGCGTTGGCGACCGCGGTGAACACCTCGGCGCGGTGCCACCCGTACGTCCGCGCGGGTGACGTGCTGCCCCGTCGGGCCAGCATGACGGCGGCCAGCCCCATGAACACCGCGACGACGTCGGTGAGCATGTGGCCGGCGTCGGCCAGCAAGGCGATCGAGTTGATCAGCAGCGACGTGACCAGCTCCACGACGAAGAACGCCGCGAGTATCGCCGCGGCCAGGATCATGCGGGGGATCAGCCGGGAGGAGTCCGTCCCGGCGGGGGTGTGGTTGTGCCCGGCGCCCATGGCCAGCAATATATGCGGATAATCGCATATATGGCAAGCGTTAGAACCAGCGGCTCCAGAAGCGGGTCAGCGCGTTGCCCCAGCCGACCAGCTGGTGCGGCACGCCGGACAGGTCGAACAGCGACAGCACGACGCCGAAGAACCATTGGTTGGCCGCCAGCGGCAGCAGCAGGAAGAGCAGGATGAAAAAGCCCCACTGCTTGGCCGGCGCCACGGCCCGCTGCGTCTCGGGGCTCAGGTGCGGTTCCAGGGCGTCGTAGCCGTCCAGGCCCGGGATCGGCAGCAGGTTCAGCAACAGCGCGGTGAGCTGAAGGAAGCCCAGGAACGCGACCGCGGACCAGAGCACCAGGTGGTGCGGGTTGAACAGCAACCGGGTCAACGCCAGCAGCAGCACCGCGAGCGCGAGGTTGGCCGCGGGGCCGGCCAGGGCGACCAGCGTGCGGCGTGCGGGCGTCATGAACCAGGTCCGCACGTACACCGCGGCGCCCGGCAAACCGATGCCGCCGAGCGCGATGATCACCAACGGCAACAGCAGCGACAGCGCCGGATGGCTGTAGCGGCGCGGGTCCAGCGTGAGGTAGCCGCGCACCGCCGCGTCTCGGTCGCCGAACCGCCAGGCGGTCACGGCGTGCCCGAACTCGTGCAGGCACAGCGATACCACCCAGCCGGCGATCACGAAGGTGAACACCCCGACGTAGGCGAGGGGACGCTCGGCGGACCCGGCCAGCCACGCGAGCACGCCGCCGAGCGCCGTCACGCCGAGGATGGCCAAAAACAGGGGGCTGGGTCGCACCGATTCGCGCCCGGAAGGCTTTCGCACCGGTCGAAACTATCGGACCAGCAGCCAGCCTTCGACGTGGCGGTAGAACGTCGACCGGCGCACCGGCCGCGCGGCCGGGACGCCGTCGCGCACCACGCTGACGCCGGTGCTGCCCAACTGGGCCGCGCGCCCGGCGGTCCAGCGGCGCCCGCGCACGCGGGCCCGCAGCCCGGGGTTCGCCGGCGTCGGTTCGACGTGCACGGCGGCCACCTCGCCGTCGAACAGCGTGGTGTCGTCGACGACGGCCTCGCCGTGCACGGCGAGGCCCCGTTCTGGCGGGTACCAGCCGGCCCGCCCGACGACCACCGACCCGGTCTCGTCGCGCAGCAACGTCACCCGGTGCGCGGCGCCGCGCCTGGCGCGCCGCGCCGCGCGTCGCCCCGCGGGCAGGCGGTACACCCGGGTCGCCCGCGTGCGACGGCGGGGCACGTAGGCCACCTCGACGTCCAACCGGTCGGCGCGCAGCAGCCCGGTCAGCACCGCGGCCAGGTCGGCGTCGGCCCCCACCACGACGACCCGCGAGTGCGGCGCCAGGTCGCCGGCCAGGTCGAGAGTTCCGTCGACGCGCACGGCGGGCAGGTCACGCAGCGTGGCGGGCGCGCGCGTCGCGCCGAACAACAACACCGTCACCTGGGCCGTGTTCGCGGCGCTATCCATGCGCTCCTCGCGGGCTTCGGGCTTGAGTCGAAATGCCTGGTTCCTCAGCGGGCCGCGAGCCGCCCGCATCGTCACAGGCTAAGGTGGGTCCCCGGCTGGACCACAATACGCAGGCGAGATCAGGTTGGAGCGTGTCATGCCGGCAATCGTCCTCATCGGCGCCCAATGGGGCGACGAGGGCAAAGGTAAGGCCACTGACCTGCTCGGCGAGCGTGTGCAGTGGGTGGTGCGCTATCAGGGCGGCAACAATGCCGGGCACACCGTCGTCCTGCCCACCGGCGAGAACTTCGCCCTGCACCTCATCCCGTCCGGCGTGTTGACGCCCGGCGTCACCAATGTCATCGGCAACGGCGTGGTGGTCGACCCCGGGGTGCTGCTCGACGAGCTCAAGGGCCTCGAGGATCGCGGCGTCGACACCTCCAAGCTGCTGATCTCGGCCGACGCACACCTGCTGTTGCCCTACCACGTGGCCATCGACAAGGTCACCGAGCGCTACATGGGCAACAAGAAGATCGGGACCACCGGCCGGGGCATCGGCCCGTGCTACCAGGACAAGATCGCCCGCATCGGCATCCGGGTCGCCGACGTGCTCGACCACGAGGTGCTGACTCACAAGATCGAGGCCGCGCTCGAGCTGAAGAACCAGATCCTGGTGAAGGTCTACAACCGCAAGGCGCTGGACCCGCAGCAGATCGTCGAGGCGCTGCTGGAACAGGCCGAGGGATTCAAGCACCGCATCGCCGACGCCCGGTTGCTGCTCAACAACGCCCTCGACGCGGGGGAGACCGTCTTGCTGGAGGGCTCCCAAGGCACCCTGCTCGACGTCGACCACGGCACCTATCCGTACGTGACGTCGTCCAATCCGACCGCGGGCGGCGCGGCGGTGGGCTCGGGCATCGGGCCCACCCGCATCACCACCGTGCTGGGCATTCTCAAGGCCTACACCACCCGGGTGGGGTCCGGCCCGTTCCCCACCGAGCTGTTCGACGAGAACGGCGAGTACCTGTCCAAGACGGGCGGCGAGTTCGGGGTCACCACCGGGCGGCGCCGCCGCTGCGGCTGGTTCGACGCCGTCATCGCCCGCTACGCCACCAGGGTCAACGGCATCACCGACTTCTTCCTGACCAAGCTCGACGTGCTGTCCAGCCTGGAGACCGTGCCGGTGTGCGTCGGGTACCGCATCGACGGCCAGCAGATTCACGACATGCCGATGACGCAGAGCGACCTGCACCGCGCCGAGCCGATCTATGAAGAACTGCCCGGCTGGTGGGAGGACATCTCCGCGGCGCGCGAGTTCGACGACCTGCCGGCGAAGGCGCGCGACTACGTTCTGCGGCTCGAAGAGCTTGCCGGGGCGCACATGTCCTGCATCGGCGTCGGCCCGGGGCGCGACCAGACCATCGTGCGTCGCGACATCCTGGCGGCCCGCCCGTGACCGACGCCCAGCCGGACGCGCGCGAGCTGGACCCGGAATACCAACGCCACGGCGGCTTCCCGGAATACGGCCCGGTCACCCCCGGCCCGGGCTTCGCCCGGTTCGTCGAGACCATGCGCCGGCTGCAGGACCTCGCCGTATGCGCCGACCCGGGCGACGACGTGTGGGACGACGCGGCGGACCGGGCCGCGGCCCTGGTGGAGCTGCTGAGCCCGTTCGAGGCCGACGAGGGGCAGGCGCCGGCGGGGCGGGCGCCCGACCTGCCCGGCATGGGCAGCCTGCTGCTGCCGCCGTGGGTGTTGACGCGCTACCAGCCCGACGGTGTCGAGATGACGGGCCGATTCAGCCGCTTCCACGTGGGCGGCAACCACGCGGTGCACGGCGGGGTGTTGCCGCTGCTGTTCGACCACATGTTCGGCATGGTCTCGCACGCCGCGAATCGGCCGATCAGCCGGACCGCCTTCCTGCATGTCGACTACCGCAAGGTCACGCCGATCGACACCCCGCTGGCGGTGCGGGGGCGGGTCACCCGCATCGAGGGTCGAAAGGCGTTCGTGTCCGCGGAGTTGGTCGACGGCGACGACGCCGTGCTGGCCGAGGCCAACGGCCTGATGGTGCGGCTGCTTCCCGGCCAGCCGTGACCCGTCGGCGCCCGACCTATCCTTGAGCCGTGACTGACGGCGGAACCGAAGGACAAGACGACCCGACCGCGGTGCTCGCCGCTCCCGCCGGTGACGCCGATTCCCGACGGTCGGTGCTGCTGTTGGGCGCCGACGAGCTGGCCCGCGAGTTGGCGATCGCCCTGGGGCGCCTCGGCGCGCGGGTGATCGTCGCCGAGGAGTACCCGCACGCGCCCGCGCACGGGGTGGCCGACCAGTCGGTGATCATCGCGCTGGCCGACCCCGCCGACGTCTCGAAGGTCGTGCAGCGGCTGCGCCCTGACGTGGTCGTTGCCGCGAGCGACACCGTCGCCGGCGACGCCCTGGACGCGGTGGCGTCGGGGCCCGGCGGCCACCGGCCCGAGGTGGTGCCCGGCGCGCGTGCGGTGCGGCTGGCCGCCGACCGCGAGGGCCTGCGCCGGCTGGCCGCCGACGAGCTGGGGTTGCCGACCGCGCCGTTTTGGACCGTCGGGTCGGCGGGTGAGCTGGAGGCCGTCGGCGCCCACGCCGGCTACCCCTTGGTGGTCAAGCCGGTCAGCGGCCCGCTCGGGCGGGGCCAGTCGGTGGTCACGGGCCGCGACGACGTCGGCCCCGCGTGGCAACGCGCGGTCAGCGGCGGGCAGCACCGCGCGCTGGCCGAGTCGGTGGTCGAGGTGGAGCACTATGTCACGCTGCTGGCGGTGCGCGTCGAGGGCCCCAGCGGTCCGTCGATCGAGTTCTGTTCACCGATCGGCCATCGCGACCCGGGCGCGGGTGTGTCGGAATCCTGGCAGCCGCAGAAGTTGAGCGAGGCCGCGACGGACGCCGCCAGGTCGATCGCCGCCCGTATCGTCAAGGCGCTCGGGGGCACCGGCGTGTTCGGCGTCGAGCTGATGGTCAACGGCGACGAGGTGTATTTCGCCGACGTCTCCGCCCGCCCGCGCGACAGCGCCTGGGTGACGCTGCGTGGTCAGCGGCTGTCCGCCTTCGAGCTGCAGGCCCGCGCCATCTTGGGCCTGCCGGTGGACACCGTGATGGTCTCGCCGGCGGCCGCCCGCGCGGTGACGCCGACCGCGGCGGCGAGCGCCGCCGCGCTGTCCCGGGCGCTCGACGTGCCGGAGAGCGACGTGCTGGTGTCGGGCCGGGCGTATCAGGCGCTGGCCACCGCCCCGGACGTCGCGGCCGCGCGCGAGCGCGCCGGGGAGGTCGCCCACCAGCTGGCCGATCGTCACCCACCGGCCTGAACCCACCGGCCAAACAGGGGCGCGGCCTCGCTACGATCGCAGGTCAGGCATCGCGCAGCGGTGGTGGTGGCCCGCGGGGGCTGATCGCCTCCCGTGAGCACAGGATCCTTCGTTGTCGACGACGGCGCCGACGAAGAATCGACTACGAACGAGGTCATACGAGCATGAGCACAGGTCACGCAGGCTCCTACGCGGGCGACATCTCTCCCCTTGACGCATGGAAGCTGCTCAGCGACAACCCGAACGCGGTACTGGTGGACGTCCGCACGGACGCGGAGTGGCGTTTCGTGGGCGTTCCCGACCTGTCCAGCCTCGGGCGCGACGCGGTGTTCATCGAATGGAACACCTCCGACGGCAGGCACAACGAGCGTTTCGCCGACGAGCTGCGCGAGCAGGTCGCGGACGCGCCCGCCGGTGAGGAGCGGCCGGTGGTGTTTTTGTGTCGCTCGGGAAACCGCTCGATCGGTGCCGCCGAGGTCGCGACCCAGGCGGGCATCACCCCGGCCTACAACGTGCTGGACGGGTTCGAAGGCCAGCTCAACGCCCAGGGCCACCGGGGCGAAACCGGTTGGAAGGCAATCGGTTTGCCTTGGCGGCAGGGATGACGCGGTCATGACCGAGTCGGTCCGCACGCCCAAGGCGTTGCCCGACGGCGTCAGCCAGGCCACCCTCGGGGTGCGCGGCGGGCTGCTGCGCTCGGGGTTCGAGGAGACCGCCGAGGGACTGTTCCTGACGTCGGGCTACGTCTACGAGTCGGCGGCGGTCGCCGAGCAGTCGTTCACCGGCGAGCTGGATCACTTCGTGTACTCGCGATACGGCAACCCGACGGTGACGATGTTCGAGGAGCGGCTGCGGCTCATCGAGGGGGCGCCGGCGGCCTTCGCGACGGCGAGCGGCATGGCGGCGGTGTTCACGTCGCTGGGCGCGCTGCTGGGGGCCGGGGACCGGCTGGTCGCCTCGCGCAGCCTGTTCGGGTCGTGCTTCGTGGTGTGCAACGAGATCCTGCCGCGCTGGGGTGTCGAGACGGTTTTCGTCGACGGCGACGACCTGGACCAGTGGGAACAGGCGCTGTCCGTACCCACCACGGCGGTATTCTTCGAGACGCCGTCCAACCCGATGCAGTCGCTGGTCGACATCGCCGCGGTGTGCGAACTCGCCCACTCCGCGGGCGCAAAGGTCGTGCTGGACAACGTCTTCGCCACGCCGCTGCTGCAGCAGGGGCTGCCGCTCGGGGTGGACGTCGTGGTCTATTCGGGCACCAAACACATCGACGGCCAGGGCCGGGTGCTGGGCGGCGCGATCCTCGGCGACAGGGACTACATCGACGGCCCGGTGCAAAAGCTGATGCGGCACACCGGGCCCGCGCTCAGCGCCTTCAACGCCTGGGTGCTGTTGAAGGGCCTTGAGACGCTGGCGGTTCGGGTCGCGCACAGCAACGCGTCGGCCCTGAGGATCGCGGAATTCCTACAGGACCACCCCGCCGTGCGGTGGGTTCGCTACCCGTATCTGGCCTCGCACCCGCAGTTCGACCTGGCCAAGCGGCAGATGTCCGGCGGCGGCACGGTGATCACCTTCGAGCTCGACTGCCCGCAGGGCGCGGCCAAGCAACGCGCCTTCGAGCTGTTGGACAAGCTGGCGCTGATCGACATCTCCAACAACCTCGGCGACGCCAAATCCCTTGTCACGCACCCGGCGACCACCACGCACCGCGCGATGGGTCCGGAGGGCCGCGCGGCGATCGGGCTCGGCGACGGCGTGGTGCGCATCTCGGTCGGGCTGGAGGGCACCGACGACCTGATCGCCGACATCGATCAGGCTTTGGGCTAGCCGGCCGCCTTCTGCTCGGCCGCCTCGGCGCGTTCGGCCGCCGCCAGGGCGCCCTCCGCGGCCTGCTGCTCGACCCAGTTCACCAGCGGCCGGGCGTAGATCATCTGGCTGGTGATCGCCATCTGACCGCGGCTGCGCCCCAGAAACGAGATGCCCCAGGCGAACATCGCCGCGATCCGGTTGCGGTGGCCGATGAGGTAGTACAGGTGCAGCACCAACCACGCCAGCCAGGCGATGAAGCCGGCGAATTCGACCTTGCCGACCTGGGCGACGGCGCTGTAGCGCGAGATCAGCGCCATGCTGCCCTTGTTCAGATACTTGAACGGCTTGCGCGTGGCCGGGTCGTCCTGACCCTTGACGGCCTGCTTGATGAGCGCGGCGGCGTACTTGGCGCCCTGGATGGCGCCCTGCGCCATCCCCGGCACCCCGGGCACCAACATCAGGTCGCCGACGACGAAGACGTACGGGTGCCCCTTGACGGTGAGATCGGGCTCGACGATGACTCTGCCGGCGCGGTCGGTCTCGGTGCCGTCGGATTGTTCGGCGAGCATCGCGCCCAGCGAGCTGGCCTGCACGCCGGCCGCCCACACCTTGCACGCGCACTCGATGCGACGCTCGCCGCCGTCGGAGTCCTTGACGGTGATGCCCATGTAGTCGACGGCGGTCACCATGGCGTTGAGCTGCACCTCGACGTCCATCTTCTCCAGTCGCCGTTGCGCTTTGAGGCCCAGCTTGGGACCCATCGGCGGTAACACGGCGGGCGCGGCGTCGAGCAGGATGACGCGACACTCGCTGGGGGTGATCGTGCGGAACGCGCCCGCCAGGGTGCGCTCGGCGAGCTGGACGATCTCACCCGCCAACTCGACGCCGGTGGGGCCGGCCCCGACCACGACGAAGGTCAGGCGCCGTTTCCGCTCGGCCGGGTCGGTGGCCACCTCGGCGGCCTCGAAGGCTCCGAGGATGCGGCCGCGTAGCTCGAGCGCGTCGTCGATGCTTTTCATGCCGGGCGCGAAGGCGGCGTACTCGTCGTGGCCGAAGTAGGACTGCTGCGCGCCGGCCGCCACGATGAGGCTGTCGAACGGCGTTTCGGTGTCCATGCC
>NZ_LZKC01000074.1:0-2887 GCF_001672685.1 Mycobacterium sp. E2462 | reverse complement strand
ATTTCGCCCACTCCTGCGCCAGCCCCGGAAACCAAACCCGGTCGTAGCCCTGGATTTCCAAGCCACCGCGGTCGGTGATCCGGCGCTGGGAGCGGTGCGTGGCGGTCGGCAGGCCCAGTTGTCGGCGCTGCGCGTTGTCGACCTCCTTGGTCGAACGCCAGAACAGCCATTCGATGGTCGTCATCGCGGATCGGAGCAACGGCGCCGGCACGGCCGGGACGAGCTGCCCGTTGGCGCGCATGGGGAAGTGGTGCAGCGCGGCCAGCGGAATGTCGTAGTGTTCAGCCACGTTGGCCGCGGCTTGCTCGAAATTGAGTCCCGTGGACAGCAGGTCGGCGCCGTCCGCGAAGGGCACCAGGGTGGCGCTCACGTCGGACCAGTATCTGATGATGGGCTCCCAGACCCGCTGAATCAGCCGAACGGGATCGCGGAAGAAGTCTCTCCACATGTTGCGCAGGAAGTCTTCGTCGAGGAAGTCACGGACCTCCGGTCCATAGGGCACCGCAGTCAGACCCGTGGACTCGGCGAACCCGACCTGTTCGGGCGGGACGGCGATGCGCACCTCGTGTCCTCGGCGGAGCAGCTCGCGGCCCACGGCGGCGGACGGCTCGACGTCACCGCGGGTTCCGTAACACGCCAGGGCGAATTTCATGACCGGTCCTTGCCTCACAGGCGCCGTGCGTCGGCGACGTCAAGGATATCGGGCCCCGCCACCGCATCTGACGGCGACGGGCTGCTACGCGGACGCCAACTCGATGAGGCCCAGACGTTTTGATACCACGACAGCGCCCACCACCTGCGTCGCGGCGGCGATCTCCTCCCAGGCTCGGCGCATGCCGGGATTGAAGTCGATGTCGTCGAACAGCAACCGCCCGCCCGGCACCATCCGGGCCTGCAGGATCTGCCATTGCCGGATGACGAAGTCGTAGCTGTGGATGCCGTCCACTAAGGCCAGGTCTATGGGTCCGGCAATATCGTCGACGTGCTCTTCGAAGGCGCCTCTGATCAGGTTGTAGCGGTCGCTGATGGCGGCGATGTTGCGCTCCGCGATGGCAGCCCAGGCGGGGTTGATCTCAAAGGAATACAGCCGGCCCCGCCGTAGTGTCGAGGCCAGGTACATGCCGGACACGCCGAACGCCGAGCCGAACTCGACGACCACCAGAGGGTCGTGTTGGTCGACCAGGTGCGCGTACAGATCGCCTTGCCACGACGCCGCGCGAACGTGTTTGGGCTTACGCGTCGCTCCCGGTTGCCCGTACGCGTCGTCCAGCGGTAGCGCACCGATCTTGTTGGTGGACTTGGCGAGTGACTCTATTTCGGCTTTGCGCGGCGCGGGCGGCAATCGCCGGGGCAGGGCGGTGATCAGTCCGCCGTGTTTGACCCATTCCAGGTTCAGCATCCGGGCCGTCCGAACATTGCCGAAAAGCACTGAGTTTGGACTTTCAGGATCATGAGGTCAGGCCCAATTGGCGGCCCAGCGCGGCGTATTCGGTGTCGAGGCGCTGCCTAAGCCGGCCGACCGCGGCGCGCGTACTGGTTCTGATCTGCGGCGCGTTCGCAAGCGCGTCGAGCAGTCGCTCGACGAGCGACCCGGCACTGACCTGGTCGGTCCGAACCAGAGACCGCTCGTCATCGATCGACAGGGCGAAATCGCGGCACTTCGGTTGATATTCCAACGTGACGACCGGCGTGGCCGACAGCGCCGCCAACACCCCCGCGTGCAGCCGCGTGACGATGGCGGCCGAACAGCGGGCCAGTTCACGTGCCGCCGCCGCGGCATCGGCCGGTTGCACGACGTCGGCCGCAACGTCGGTCAGCGCCAGCTCGGTCCAGCGCCGGTCGCCCGGGTTCATCAGTACGCCGACGAAGCGGTATCCCCGCCCCGCCAGCTGCTGCACGGCGGCGGACACTTGCCCGGCCAACTTTCGCGGGTCATGCCCCCAAAGATCGTCGCCGAAGCCGACATTGACCCCGATGAGTCCGTCCTCCGGGGCGCCGTCGGGGTAAGGGAGCAGCAGTGCGGGGTCACCGGTGACCGCAACCTCGATCCCGATGTCCGACAGCAGTTCGGCGCTGCGGGGTCCGCGGACCGAGACCGTGTGGAACTCGGCGAGTATCGGTGCCCAACGTTTCAGCTCGCCCCCGCCCGACCCGCTGCCGCGCCCCACGAATACCGGATCTTCGACACCGATGCCGATCGCGTGGCTCGGATTTGGGCGGGTCAGTGCCAAGCCCCGCTTGACCAACGGACGCCACTGTCGCCTGCCCACCAGCGTTCCGCCGCCGACGACCTGACTGCCGCGCCGGAACGTGCGCACCCCCAGCGCGGACGTCACCGTCGCGTGAAGGAGCTGGTGCGGGAGTCGTGGCAAATCGACGAACGTCGCACCGGGCAGCCGGTTGCGGACCGCATCGTAGATTGCGTCGTCACCCAAATTGCCCAGGCCGTGCCAGCCCAGGTAGGCGACGACCGGGCCGTCGCGGTCAACGATGCCGCGCCCCGACAAAGTCACCCGGTGCCCGCCGGAGTATGGGCGCGCCGCAACGACGTCAGACGTTTTACGGGCGTGCGGCCCCAGCGGTGCTGCAGGGCCAGCATGGCTACGCGCGGATGCCGAGCGATGGTCTCTTGCAGCAACTTTCGACCCGGCTCACCGGGCACCTTTTTCGCGATGGTGCGCAGCAGGCCGTCGGCGGTCTTGGCGACGATCTTCTCGCGCCGTGGGTCGCCGGCGACGAGGTCGAGCATGGCGTCCAGTGTCGCGACGTGACCCGCGCCCTGCGCCAGCCAGAATTTCGCCGGGTCCACGATCGAGTTGAACCACATCCCGTGGGGGTGACGGCGGTACACGGCCATGGTCTCGGGCAACATCGCGACCTCGCCGTG
>NZ_LZKC01000073.1:0-5289 GCF_001672685.1 Mycobacterium sp. E2462 | reverse complement strand
GGTGGTCTGCAGCGAACGGAGCAGGTCGGCGTTGTCGACCAGCACGCTGGCCGGGTCGGACATGATCGCCATCCGGCTCACGAGTTGCTGCTGCAGCGTCTTGGCGTCCGCCGACCCGGCGCCGAGCACCTCGGTCATGCCGAACAGGGTCGACGGTTCGGTGCCCGCCAGGGTGATCATCGCGGTCCGCAGTTGCGGCTCGGGCAGCTCGCCGCCGCGGGTGACGAGGATCTTCTGCATCGTCATCTGCCCGCGCGCCCCGACCGCCCGGCTCAGACCCTGCGCCTGGGTGCGCACCTTTTCGTCGTGGACGCGGACCGACGCGTTGATGACGTTCTCGGCCGTCAGCAGGATCGGGGCGTACAGGGTCACCCTTTCGCGCAGGCCCAGGGCCGGGTCGGCCGCCTTGTTCACCAGCAGCTGCCCGCCGTCGAGCAGGTTGGTCACGCCGGTGCGGACGTCGGCGCTGACGTCGGTGTCGTCGAGGCGGGTCTGCAGCTCGGACTTGCGCGCCTCGTAGTTCCGCTTGGCCCCGTCGGCGTCGCGGCCGGTGGAGCTGGCCAGGAGCGCCACGTCCAGGGCGGACATGTATTTGGTGAGCACCGGGACCACGTCGGCGCGGGCGGCGGCCAGCTTGAGGCCGGCGGAGTCGGCCATCTCGTCCTTGATCCGCAGCGCCCCGAACACCGTCGCCAGCACCAGCGGCACCAGCACGATCGCCAGCACCTTCCAGCGCACCGGCCAATTGCTCGGCGACCAGGCGGGCGGGCGTTTGGCGGGCGCCGCCGCGGCGGCCGGGGGCGCCGGCTCGGACGGCGCCGCCTCGGCCGCGGCCGGGCGGGCGAACATGGTCATGGCATCGCCGCCGGACGACCGGCCGCTGCGCCGGCACCGAGCGCTGCAAGAAACGAGAGGCTCATGGAACTTCCTGCGTTATTTCCCCCGCCTCGCGCCAGATCGGTGCGTGCGTGTTGACGTGGCAATCCGACGAGTATGACAGCCCAAGCCCCGGCCCACCAGAATCGTTACCCCGGATAGCTGCAACGATGCGGTCTCGGCGGCCCCGGGCTCAGGCGGGCCGCAGCACGGCGACGAGGAAATCGGAGTCGTCGGTGAACGGCCGCAGGTCCCAGGTGGCGAGCAACAGCTCGGGGGTGAGCCCGGCGGCCGCGGCGTCGTCGAGAAACGCCGCGAACGGGTAGTCGCGGCCCGCGCCGAAGCCGATCGCCGCACGGCCGTCGCCGGCGAGGTGGGCGCGCAGCCGGCCCAGGACCCGCACCCGGGTGCTCGGGGCGAGGAAGGTCATGACGTTGCCGGCCGACACGATGACGTCGAACGGTTCGGCCAGGTCGGCGTCGCCGCGGGCGGGCAGGTCGAGCTCGGCGAGGTCGCCGACGAGCCAGCGCGGGCCGGGATGGTCCTGCTCAGCGGCCCGAATCAGCGCCGGGTCGACGCCGACCACCCGGTGGCCGGCCCCGGCCAGGTAGCCGCCCAACCGGCCCGGGCCGCAGCCGGCGTCGAGGATCCGCGCGCCGCGCGGCGCCATGGCGTCGACGAAGCGGGCCTCGCCGTCGAGGTCGGCGCCGGCCCGGGCCATCGCGCGGAAGCGCTCGATGTACCAGTCCGAATGGCCGGGGTCGGCAGCGACCTTCCGCATCCACAGGCTCTGCTCGATCATGCGGCCATTATCGCCGTGTGAGGATGGCCAGTTGTGTTCCGGTTGCTCTTCTACTCCCCGCGCATCCCGCCCAACACGGGCAACGCCATCCGGACGGCGGCGGCCACCGGCAGCGAGCTGCACCTGGTGGAGCCGCTGGGATTCGATCTGTCCGAGCCCAAGTTGCGCCGGGCCGGGCTGGACTACCACGACCTGGCCTCGGTCACCGTGCACGCCTCGCTGCCGGCCGCCTGGGCGGCGCTGATGCCGGCGCGGGTGTTCGCGTTCACCTCGCACGCGCCAACGCCCTTCGCCGACGTCTCCTACCGGCCGGGCGACGTGCTCATGTTCGGCCCGGAACCCACCGGCCTGGACGCCGCGACGCTGGCCGACGAGCACATCAGCGCGCAGGTGCGCATCCCGATGCTGCCGGGCCGGCGCTCACTGAATCTGTCCAACGCGGCCGCGGTCGCCGCCTACGAGGCGTGGCGCCAACACGGCTACGACGGGGCGGGGCGGTAGCTCACCACGAATTCCAGTGGGTGAGCTGCTCGGCGGGCAGCCGCTTGGCCGGGCGGAAATCGGTGCCCTTGGTGTAGGCGATGGGGAACAGCCCGCCCTGGCTGTACTTGTCGTGCGGGATGCCCAGCACGTCGGCGACCTGCTTTTCGCCGTCGTTGACCAGGTGCAGGGTGGTCCAGCAGGAGCCCAGCCCGCGCGAGCGCAGCGCCAGGCAGAAGCTCCACACCGCCGGGAACAACGACGCCCAGAACGACACCCCGCCCAGCGGCTGCTTCTCCTCGCGACCGTAGATGCAGGGGATCAGCAGCACGGGCGCCTCGTGCATGTGCTCGGCGAGGTACACCGCCGAGTCCTTGACCTTGTCCATCCGCTCGGCGCGGGTGTCGCCCTCGGCGTACTTGGCGGTGGGCAGGCTGAGATAGGCGCGGGCGTTGGCGAGGTAGACATCGCCGATCGCCTTCTTCTTCTCCGCGTCTTCGACGAACACCCATTGCCAGCCCTGCGAGTTGGATCCGGTGGGGGCCTGCAGCGCCAGCTCGAGGCACTCCATCAAAACCTCACGGGGCACCGGTTTGTCGAAGTCGAGGCGCTTGCGCACCGAGCGGGTGGTGGTGAGCACTTCGTCGAAGGACAGGTTGAGGGTCATGACAGGAGAGCCTAGAAGGTCAGCTCGGGGGCGGGGCCGGCTGATCCGGCAGCTGCTGAGTCCGATCCGGGGATCACGGGCGACGATCGGCAATTACCGGAAGTCGCGGGACTTCGACGCCACCGACAAGGTGACGCGGCCCAACCGCTCGGCGACGACGGTGATCGCGCCGCTGGCGTTTTGCAGCTGTCCGCGCACCAGCAGCGCCGGCGCCGTGTTGGCCAGCTTGCGGTGCCGCGCCCATACCCCCGGCGTGCAGAGCACATTGACCATCCCGGTCTCGTCCTCGAGGTTGAGAAACGTCACCCCCTGCGCGGTACCGGGCCGCTGCCGGTGCGTCACCGCCCCGGCGATCAACACGCGGTCGCCGTCGGGCACCGCGCCCAGCTCGCCGGCGGGCACCACCCCCAGCGCGTCCAGGTCGGCCCGCAGGAACTGCGTCGGATAGCTGTCCGGGGAGACGCCGGTGGCCCACACGTCGGCGGCGGCCAGTTCCAGCTCGCTCATCCCGGGCAGCGCCGGGACGTGGGACGACGAGCCCACGCCGGGCAACCGGTCCGGCCGTTGGGTGGCCGCCGCCCCGGCGGCCCACAACGCCTCGCGCCGCGACATCGAGAAGCAGGTGAACGCCCCGGCCGTCGCCAAAGCCTCGGTTTGCGGCACGGACAGCTGCAGCCGGGTGGTCAGATCCAGCAGACAGGTGAAGGGGCCGTTGATGTTTCTCTCCTCGACCAGCCGCTCGGCGAGGTCGTCACCGATGTGGCGCACCGCGCCCAGCCCGATGCGGACCTCCGTCCCCGCGTTCTCGAGGGTGGCGTGCGCCAGGCTGGCGTTGACGTCCGGTCCGTGCACCGTCACGCCGTGCCGACGTGCGTCGGCCACCAGCGTCTGCGGCGAGTAGAAACCCATCGGCTGCGCGCGCAGCAGCGCCGCGCAGAACGCCGCCGGGTGGTGCAGCTTGAACCACGACGAATAGAACACCAGCGACGCGAAGGACAGCGCGTGGCTTTCCGGGAACCCGAAGTTGGCGAAGGCCTCCAGCTTCTCGTAGGTGCGGTCGATCACGTCGTCGGGGGCGCCGTGCAGGGCGCGCATCCCGTCGTAGAACCGGCTGCGCAGCCGCCGCATCCGTTCGGTGGACCGCTTGGACCCCATGGCGCGGCGCAGCTGGTCGGCCTCGGCGGCGGAGAACCCGGCGCAGTCGACGGCGAGCTGCATCAGCTGTTCCTGAAACAGCGGAACTCCCAACGTCTTTCGTAACGCGGGCTCCATGGACGGGTGGTCGTAGACTATCGGGTCGAGGCCGTTGCGGCGCCGGATGTAGGGGTGCACGGAGCCGCCCTGGATGGGGCCGGGGCGAATCAGCGCGACCTCGACCACCAGGTCGTAGAAGATCCGCGGCCGCAGCCTTGGCAGCGTGGCCATCTGCGCGCGCGACTCCACCTGGAACACGCCGACGGAATCGGCGCGCTGCAACATCTCGTACACCGCCGGCTCGGACAGGTCGAGCTTGGCCAGGTCCACGTTGATGCCCTTGTGCTCGGCCACCAGGTCGATCGCGTAGTGCAACGCCGAGAGCATGCCCAGCCCCAGCAGGTCGAACTTCACCAAACCTATTGCCGCGCAGTCGTCTTTGTCCCACTGCAGGACGCTGCGGTTCTCCATGCGCGCCCATTCCACGGGGCACACGTCGGCGATCGGCCGGTCGCAGATCACCATGCCCCCGGAGTGAATGCCCATGTGTCGCGGCAGGTTACGGATCTGATTGGCCAGGTCGATCACCTGCGGGGGGATGTCTTCGACGTCGGGTGACTCGGGCCGCCCGTTCCAGTGGTTGATGTGCTTGCTCCACGCGTCCTGCTGGCCCTGCGAGAACCCCAGCGCGCGGGCCATGTCGCGGACGGCAATCTTGCCGCGGTAGGTGATGACGTTGGCGACCTGCGCGGCGTAGTCGCGACCGTATTTGTCGTAGACGTATTGGATGACCTTTTCGCGCTGGTCGGATTCGATGTCCATGTCGATGTCGGGCGGCCCGTCGCGGGCCGGCGAGAGGAACCGCTCGAACAACAACTCGTTGGCCACCGGGTCGACGGCGGTGACCCCCATGGCGTAACAGACCGCGGAGTTGGCCGCCGAGCCCCTGCCCTGGCACAGGATGTTGTTGTCCCGGCAGAACCGGGCGATGTCGTGCACCACCAGGAAGTAGCCCGGAAACTTCAGCTGGGCAATGACTTTCAGCTCGTGTTCGATCTGGGAGTACGCGCGCGGGGCGTCGTCGGGAGAGCCGTAGCGGCCGCGCGCCCCGGTCATGGTCAGGTGCCGCAGCCAGCTGTCCTCGGTGTGCCCGGCGGGCACGTCGAAGGGCGGTAGCTGTGGCGCGATGAGCGACAGGCCGAACGCGCACTGCTCGCCCAGCTCGGCCGCCGCGGTCACCGCGGCCGGGTGCCGGGCGAACATCCGCGCC